>JBDRGO010000015.1:0-12711 GCA_043817715.1 Candidatus Iainarchaeum sp.
ATTGATTTACCAGCATCCAATTCCTGTAAAACCGAGAGCTTAAACTCTCTTGAAAATCTCCTTTTTCGCATAACAAAAACCTCCTATCTTTTATGCAAAAAAAGGCTTTTCTACCTAAGCAAAATCAGGGGTGCAGTCCAATATACTTCCATTCCCCTTTAAGAGTATTTAAACTTTCGCAAGTACCTGAAGTTTTATGCATTGGCCTAAACTGAAAAATCGCCCAAAAATCCCCGCTTGGATCTGAAGTGCATCCGCTCAAGCCAATTAACGCAATTCCTAAAATCAAAGCATAAATCAATTTATTCAATTCAAAAACCTCCGAATAAAAGTGATTAAATTAAGTGAGAAGAAATATAAAAAAGCATCGTTCAAAACACTTAACCAGAATTCAATTAATTAATTAATTTCTTTTTACTACTTTTAATCGTTCCATGAACTGAAATTAATTCAAACCCGTTTTTTTTCAGTAATTTTTTTGCTTTATCCACAAAAGCAAAATTCACTCTAAGCAAGCCAAATCCATTCTCGGAAAAAATAATCCTCGGGTCGGCTTTGGCAAAACCAATTGAATCAAATTCATTTAGAAAAGCATTGTATAATTTATTCGTGAGCTCTTTCCTTGAAATTGAATTCTTCAATTTAAACAACAGATACCTTTTTCTTTCCCTCATTGATTTCGGCAAAGGATTTAATTTGGATTTTAATTTATTCATCTTGTTTTCCTTCTTCAATTCATTCGTTCAAAAAAATGAACAATCGTTCAATTAAATGAACGCTCTTTCCCTAAATCAGTTCCTGCTTTTTCACTTAAAGCCTTTTCTAATTCAATTACTTTCGGAAAGCATTTTTTTAAATTTGAACTCACTTCTTTTCCGATTGAACCATATCTTTTAAACAAATAATTAAATCTTTCCTCAACTGAAACAGCTTTGCTTCCTGCGACTCGTTTATCGGCATAAAAAACAATTTCTGACTCCAATGAAGTGAAAGGATTTTCCCTTAAAATTTCATCAGTTCCATGTTCCCGCACAATTGAAGCGATTTTATTCAAACCAATCCTTTCTAATTCCCTTGCGCCTGCTTCATGATGCCTTGTTTTTTCATTTAAATCAGTTGAATGCTTTGCCAAATCATGAAGCAATGCACTGGCTTCAATTAAATCCAGATTTAGTTTTCCTTTTTTTCCTGCATTAAATTCAGCATTCACTTTTCCTTTTTTTGCATTGATTTTTTCTCCAATTAATTTTGCTACATCCGCCACCTGCAATGAATGCTCAATAATGTTTTTAGGCACTTTAAAATAATCCAGTAAATTCATGCACTCCGCAAAAGAAGGGATTGATTTTCTTGAAACAAAAAATTCAGTTGCTTTTCCTTCAAATGAATTCTCAAAAAAATCCTTTTCAAATCCTAAATCCATTACAGTTTTTTTCCATTCTTTTTTTGGATTAATTAATTCTTTTTCATTTCTTGCACCGGAAAAAAAGAATGCATTCACATGAAATTTTTGAATTAATTTTTTTGCTTGTAAAAAATTCTTTAAATAAAATGCCTTCTGCAATTTATTCAATGAATTAAATTCACTCCAAGTGAAAACAAAAGGGGCATTTCTTTCAAATGATTCTCTTGCAATTGCAGTATCCAGCGAAGGCTGAAATCGGTTCACGGGATTCAATAATAAATTAATTTCTTTTCTTTGCACTGCAAATTTATTTAATTCCACTGAACCACCCTGCACTGCAATAAAATCAACTTTATTATTTAATTTATTTAATTCCTTGAAATCAATTGAATCCAAAACAGCAATTAACCTGAAATCAAAATCTGTTTTCTTGATTTTTTTCCTCAGTTCCTCAATTTCCTGGACTGAACTGAATTTTTTTGCAATCAGATAAGTGTCAATGCCTAATTTCTTTGCGTTTTTCTGCAGCAACTGCAAATCTGAAAAAAACACTAAATCAAGCAATGAATTCACGCTAATGCTTTTTCTCTTGATTCCAACTCAATTTTTTCAAGTTGTTTATTCAGTAAACTGTCATATAAAGATAGAAGCAGTTTAACTTCTTCGTTTTCCTGGTTTAATTTGAATAATTTTGCCCGCCCAATTTCCCTTGTTTTAATTACAATTTTTTGTTTCTCAAAACTAGGAAAAATCCTATGCAAGGTACTCCAAGAAATTCCTGCATTTCCAGCCATATCAGTTAAAGAATAATCAAAATCCCTTCCTGAAATCAAAAACTCTAAAAGCCTTGAATTGGAGTTATCTCCAAAAAAATCCAAAAACAAATTCATCAAAACACCAATAATATTACTGAAACCACAAATATTTAAACCTTCTGTTTTGATACATTAATATACCAAAATAGAAAGAGTGATTCTTTTATTTTCTTTGTTCTTTTAAGCTAATTCAATGCAGGAAGAAATTGTTTTCATCAAGAAATTCATTCTCAGAAAACTGCTTGTTTTAGGCAAAATTGGCGGAGCGCATACTTCTGTTTTTAATTTAAGCAAAGGATTGCCTAATCATCTTCGTTCAACTAAAAAAGGACAGAAAGCAATTAAACACGCAATTAAAGAACTGATTAATGACAGGTTTTTGCTTTCAAAAAAATCAACTGATGAACAGCATATTTCAATTAATCCAAGAACAGTAAAAGAAATAAAGGAATTTTTGGAATAAAAAAACACTAAATCAAGCATATTGAACTAATAAGTAGGGGAAAGAAATAATTAAATAAAGTTAGGGCCTCATTTTTGGCATGAAAACAAATATTGCCCCCCCCCAAAATTCATTTTATTATTACCGGAGGGACCATTGATTCATATTATGAAGGGACACTTGATACAGTCAAACCGCATAAAAAATCAGTTCTTCCTGAATTCATTGAATCTTTAAAGCCTTATTTTAAGCCAAAATTCACAACAGTTTGCATGAAAGACAGCCGTGAATTAACCAAAAAAGATTTATTAAAAATTTTAAAAGCTATTGAAAAAAGCCCTGCAAAAAGAATAATTATCACTCATGGAACATACACTATGCCGGATACTGCAAGATATTTGGAAAACAACCTGAAAAGAAAAGACCAGGCAATAATTTTAACCGGTTCAATGATTCCATTGGATGGATTTAATCTTAATGATGCTGGATTCAATTTAGGTTATGCAATTGCAAAAACAAGTGAATTAAAAGCAGGAATTTATATTGCAATGAATTCAAAAATATTCAATTCAAAAGAATCAACAAAAATAATTCAAGAAGGAAGATTTATTTCGCTTTTCAGCAAATGATTTCACTTCAATTTTCTTCCTTTTCTTAAGGGCATTTCACGCAAAATCCACTATCAGCCTTTTCTGGTTTTTCACTTTCACTTCAATGTTAGTGCCTTTTTCTGCCTGCATGAAGTCGCTTATTTCTTTTGATAAAGGAATGGATAAACTGTTTCCTAATTGAGTTATTTTTTTTCTTGAAGTAAACATTTCCTTTGAATGCGTTTTTGAAACTTTTTCAAACAAATCATCCCCTGTACTGGAATCAAATAATTCTTCCTTGCATTCAGGGCAATAAAACGCCTTCACATTCCTGACAACTACTTCCCCGTCAAAAAAATCCATTTCAGTTTCAATTTCCATTAATTTTTTTCCACAAACACAATTCATTTTCTCACTTCCCCTTCAAAAACCTTTTTTTCCCATTTGCTGCTTTTCCAGCAAGTAATGATTTTAAAGCCAAACTTCATCCGCACAAAAATAATTGTGCAATAAATTCCATTAACTTTGCAGATTGCTTTTTCTTTTCCCAATCCGCTTTCAATCAAAACGCATTCCAGTAATGCATTTTCAACTTCGCTTGGCTTGAATGAATCCTCAATAGCTTCCCTTAAAGCATGCCTTGACCATAAAAATTTCCCTTTTAAAGAATCCAAACAACCACAAATATATTATAACAAAGTTATATTTAAATATAACTTAAATCATAATAAGAAAATTAAAAATAGAGAAATTAAAGTTTCACTTCAATTTCCTTTTTTTGCTTTTAATGAAGGCAGTTACTTCAGTTTCCTGTCATGCGCCCTTAATGATGGCCTTGCTTTTTCTAGGCCGTGTCCTTTGCCTTTATTGCTTCTTAATCCTCTGGATTTTTTTTGCGCTGAAGTTAATCCCCTGAATACTCTTCCTTTATGCTGTTTGTCGCAAACCCAGTTTCTTTTTCTGTCATTCTGGATTGCAGGATGGCTTGTGTCATATAAAATCACTTCATAGAATTTATGTGTTCCGTCTTCCGCAATAAAATAAGAGTTAATTACTTCACAATTAGGGTATTTTTTTGCAACTCTTTGTTCTCCGATTCCCTGAATTGGGATTCTTCGAGTTAATTTCTTTACACCCATTCTTTTAGGGCGCCTTCCCTTAACCGGCTTTCTGTGCAGTCCGCTTCCTTTACGGACTTTAACTAAAACCAGTAAAATTCCTTCTTTTGCCGCATAACCAAGTTTTTTTGCCCTGGCTAAATTAGTTGGCTTGTCAATTCTTACAGTTGATTTTTTTTCTGAACGGAATTTTTTCCTTAAATCAACCAGTTTTTCCCTGTATAATTTCCTATAATCGTAATTTTCGTCTTTTTTTCCTTTAAATTCCTTGTGAATTGTTTCAGTTACCTGTGCAGTCAATGACATTATCCATCACTATTAAATCAATTTAAACTAACTAAATTTCCCTGCAATTGCTTTTAAAAGTATGGGTTTCAAAAATAAATGATTGAAATGTTTATTCATGAAAAAGCACTAGTTGATTCAAAAGCAGTTTTAGGGAAAAATACTTCAATTTGGGCTTTTGCAGTAATCCTAGCAGATGAAGGAAGTATTAAAATCGGCAAAAATTCCAATATTCAAGAGCAATGCGTAATCCATGGAAAAGAAGTTGAAATCGGAGAAAATGTAACAATCGGCCACGGAGCAATAGTGCATGGATGCAAAATAGGAAACAATGTATTAATTGGAATGAATGCAACAATACTGAATGAAGCAGAAATAGGGGATTACTGCATTATCGGGGCAGGAACAGTAGTGACTTCAAAAATGAAAATTCCATCCAATTCACTTGTTTTAGGCGTGCCAGGAAAAATCAAAAGAAAATTAACTGAAAAAGACAAAGAATTAATTGAAAACACCTGCAAAGAATACCTGAAGAAAATTGAAAAAATTAAGAAATAAATAAAACTGCATTTGCTTTAAATTCTTCCTATTAAAGAAATCATTTAATGAAATGCAACAAGTGTTCTCAGGAATCAATAATTTCTTTGCCTTATGGCCCGCATCATTTCTGTAAAAATCATTTTCTTGAATTCTTTGAAAAAAAAGTAAGGAAAACCATCAGAGTAAATAAATTAATTAATGCAGGAGACAAAGTATTAGTTGGTGTTTCAGGAGGAAAAGATTCTGCTTGCGTTCTTTATTTAGTGAATAAGATTTTTGGAAAAACAATTAATTTGAATGCTCTGCTGATTGATGAAGGAATTCAAGGCTATCGAGATAAGGCAGTAAAGAAAGGAATTGAATTATGCAAAGAACTGAAAGTGAATTATAAAGTAATTTCATTGAAAAAAGAAATCGGTTATTCAATGGATGAAATAATTAAAAAAATTAAATCAGATCCTGGTTTAGGTTCAAGTTGTAGTTTTTGCGGAGTATTCAGAAGAGAAATATTAAATAAAAAAGCATTGGAAATGAATGCAGATAAAGTTGTTACAGGACATAATTTAGATGATGAAACTCAATCAATTGCAATGAATTTATTTGACGGGGATGTTTCAAGATTAGCCAGATTAGGCCCAAGCACCGGAATAAAAAAATTAAAGGGATTTGTTGAACGAATCAAACCATTATATGAATCTCCTGAAAGAGAAACAAATGCATTCATTAAATTCCTGAATTTGCCGCATTACCAGGAAGAATGCTGTCCATACTCATGGATGGCTAAAAGAAATTCTTACAGAAAAATAATTAATGAATTAGAAGAAGGATTTCCTGGAACAAAATATTCTTTGCTGAGTTCATTCAAACAATTAAAGCCTTTATTACAGAAAAAATTTAATTCAAAAGAAAAAGCAAAAAAATGCAGATGCGGTTCAATCACAATGCAGGAATTATGCGGAGCATGCAAATTAAAGGAAAAATTAATGAACTCAAAACCGACAGGAAAAAAACCGAAAGAAAAAAAGAAATTAACCTGTTCAGCAACAAAGAAATGGAATTACTGAATTAGTTTTTGTAAAGAATTCGCTGAAAGCAGATTCGGTTTTCTTTTTGCATCCGTGCTTTTTCTTTTTTAAAAAGAAAAAGCCGGCAACAAAGAAATGGAATTACTAATTATTTTAATTTTTTCAAAAATTCTTCTCTTGTTATCATTAAATCATTTTTAATGATTTTATTAAGCAATCCAGGAGGAATTGGTTTTGAATGAACTGCTATTGTAAGAATTCTTCCGTCAGCATGCTGAAAAGTTTTATGAGAACCTTTTTGTCGTATTTCTTTAAAACCAATTTTCTCAACTAATTTAATAAGCTTTTTAGGAGAAATTATCGGCAACTTCATACTGCTACCTTTACCATTCCCAAAACAGAACTGGAATCAATTTTCACTTTATTTAATTGCATTACCTCTAAATGAACTTCAATTGCTTCCTTAATATTTTCCAGCAATTCCTCTAAAGAATCAGCATAAGAATAGCATCCAGGCAAAGAAGGAACAGAAGCATAAAACTGGCCTGTTTCTGAATCCTTTTCAATAACAACATCAAAAGATTTAGTCATAAATAACACTGATAATATTTACCTTAAAAGAATTTAAAAATAAATGCAAATAACCTGTACAGCAACAAAGAAATGGAATTACTAATTTCGCACCGGAAGTGAGGGATTCCGAAAACATATTTAAAGGGAAAAAATTTGTTTTTTACATGGTAAAAAGGGTTATTTTAGATGAAAAAACAAGAAAAGAATTTTTTAAATTAATTGCCTCAACTAAGACTTATAATTGGAAAAAATTAGCTAAAGAAATGAATTATAGTTTAACTTCTTTGAAAAGAATTAGAAGAGGAGAATTTACTTTCCCAAAAAAAAAATTTCGACTTTTTATTGAATTTAATAGATGTGAATGAAAGAAACTATTTTTTAAGAAAAGTAAAATACATTGATTCTAATTGGGGCGCGATTAAAGGAGGAAAGAAAGGAATCGTTGAGTTAAGAAAAAAATATGGAATAAAACAAATTAGAAACTGATGCTCAGAAGCAGGAAAAAAATCAATGGAAAAAAACGGAACCCTTAACAAACCAAATCCTATTAAAATTCCTAAAATTAATGAGGATTTGGCTGAATTCATTGGAGTTTATTTAGGTGATGGAACATTAACAAAATACTTTATCAGAATAAGCGGAGATAAAAGATTTGATATTCCTTACTTCATTCACTTAAAAAAACAAGTAAAAAAACTGTTTGACATTACCTCAAAAATAGTAAAAAACAAAAAAACAAACCAATTAACCTTAGAAATTAAATCAAAACTCTTGAGCGATTACTTTCAAAATAAATTTAACATAAAAACAGGAAACAAGAAAACAAACGAAACAATAATTCCTAAGAAATTGCTCGAAAAAGAAGAATTAATTAAAGCCTGTTTAAGGGGATTGATTGACACAGACGGGAGCATTTGTAGAAGAGACAAATTCATGTGTTTAGATTTTTGTGCACATAATAAAAAATTATTAAATCAGGTTTTTGAATTAGGAAAAGAACGAGGATATTTTTCATTTAAATATTATAAATCAGCAGGAACTAATTCAAAAAAGAAAATTAAAAAATATTTCTCTGAAATCGGAAGCTCCAACTTAAGACATATTGTTAGATTTAACGAATACTTAGTTAATGGAAAATGCGTGTATAAAACAGATACTTTAAAATATTTTCCTAAGTATCAAAATATAGTAATACCTTTCAAGGGCTCGTGGTCTAGTGGTTAGTTTTAACACGAGAAATCGGATTGTTAAAGCCCATTGATGATACACCGTTGACATCGGTGTGACCGGCGGTTCAATTCCGCCCGGGCCCACTATTTTCAAATCCCCCTCAATTAGGCTAAAAACTCATTAAAGCAAAAGCATTTTAACTAAAATACACCAAATATATTATATTTAATTCAATTATATACTGAGGTGACTATTAATGAATTTAAATTTTCTAAGAAAAAAATTTAAATATTCAAATCCAAGGGAGGGATTTGAATGAATTCAAAATTAATGATTTTTTTTGCCTGCATGATATTGCTTTCATTCAGCATAGCAGCAGCGCTTCCGGCAGCAATAGACCAATATAATGACATCCCCCCGCCACCGCCACAACAGGACCAGTATCTTGACAGATACCATGGAATCCGCGGAGCAATTGACATTAAAACAGTTTCAGAGGAAACTGATTTAAGGGATGAATTTACCAGCTGGGATGGAAAACTTGCATTAAAAACAACCATTTTAGTGACAAAAATAGGAAAAGAAAACGGAAGAGGGTATTTAGAATTTGAAACAGGAGACCAAGGAGTTGAACCAGGAACAGGAACTGACCAGGACTCACCCAGAAGAATTTATGAAGGAGAAAGCATTACAGGCTTAACCGGAAGAAACAACTGGGAATACAGAAAACTTTCAGTTAAACTGGATTATGTAATGGAAATTCAGGGATCAGGAAATCTTCCTCCAATGTATTTAGCAAGAACAAGGCTTGTTTATGGAGAACAAATAGCAAAATACAGAGTAGGGCCTGACTTAACTGTTTCAGGAATCAGCATCAATAACATAAACCCAAAGGAAGGGGAAGCAATCAGAGGCAACATTACTTTCAAAAACATCGGAAATGAAACAAGCGAAGCAGCTTCAATGAAATACTTTTTTGACACAGAAAGAGAACCATATGTTTTGTATATAAATCTTCCAAGCATGCAGCCAGGGCAATCAATCAGCTGGATGTTTTACGGCGGGCCGTTTGAAGAAGGGCAGCATACATTTACCGCAATAGCTGATGTTGGAAAAAACATTGAAGAATTAGATGAAACAAACAATGAATTGTCAATGGAATTCCATGTATATGGAGATGTTCTTCCGGCAGATTTGGAAGTGACAAGCGTTGAATTTGAAGAAACAAATGAACACACGGCAAACAAAATAAAGGTAATTGCCAATGTAAAGAATTTAGGCGATGAATTCAATGAAGAAACAGTAATTTCACTTTATGACAATGGTGAATTAGTTGAAACACAGGACTTTGCACCAATAAGAGGAAACGATACACAGATAATCGAATTCTTGTGGACAATAAAAGGCGGAACACATAATTTAAGTGTAGTAGTAGCGGAAAACACATTATCACGAGAAATGAGCACAGCAAATAATGCAAATGACAGGACTTATGTAAAAGAACATACTGACTGCAAAAAACTTTACATTAGAGGCGCAGGAATCAACGCAGGGCCATACACAATTTACTTGGATAAAATAACCGATAATCCGACTGAAACAAACAAAACGCCAACCCAAAAAAAGCCATTGATTTCAGGAACAGCAACACTGAAATTAAAAATAGGTGAAAGCGAACAAACACTTGATTTACTTCAAGGAACTGAAACTGAATTCGGAAACACAGTTAATTTGTTTTCATGCAGCGGACACCAGGGAATAACCGACCCTCCTTACTGGGTTGAACTTGATGCAGACCCATTGTCAGGAACAGGAACTCCGCCTGATTTAACAGTAACAAACATTGAATTTTCAAACAACCAGCCAAGAACAGAGGAAGAAGTCGCGGTTACAGTTACAGTGGAAAACATTGGAGATGAAGAAAGCAATTACTGCTTAATGGATTTCCTTGTTGACGGCATTCCGCAGAAGCCATTTGATGTAATGAGAATACCTGCTCAAGGAAAAATGTATTATTCCACTCAATGGACTGCAACAGAAAAAGGGCTTCATCAAATGGAATTCTATGTGGATTCAGCAAATGCAGTTGAAGAAAGCAATGAATTAAACAATGTCCTGAAAAAAACAATTCAGGTAAAAGAAAAGGAACCAGCAAATATCACTACAGGAACCACGCCGCCGACAACAGCAACACCGCCAGCAGACACAACACCAAATACAACAACAGGCGGATTTGACCCGTTAAAAGCAGTATGGGAATTTTTCTTTGGGCCGGCAAAATAATTTAAGCCAGTGAAAACTGGCTTGCTTTTTTCTTTTTTTATTTCTTTTAATAATTAAAATTATTTTTTAATTAAAAGATTTTAAAATTAATTAGCTTTAAATTTTTTTAATTGCTTTTTTATATTTTTTTCTGAAAAAAAAAGTTTATTTATTTTTATTTGCTTTCTTTTTAGAAAGTTTTTCCAATTGCAGGCCCATTTCTTTGGCAAAGTTTTCCTCAAATGAATTCAGTTCCTCTATTTTCGCATCAATTAATTTAATTCTTTTGTCCGCAGCCGCCTGCTGTTCCTTCATATAGGAATTAAGCTCTTTCTTGAATTCATTGAATTTAGTGATGTTTTCCTGTATCACATTAACGAACTGCTTCTGGAATATTTCAAGCTCGTCTTTTGCGGCAATCAATTCATCAGGATGGACCTTGTAAACCAAATCATCAATTCTTGCTGAATTTTTTTTCATTAACTTATCCATTTCATCTGATTTTACCTTGATTGCTTCCTCTGCTTTCTTTTCAATGGTTTTCTTTATTTTATCTGTTTCCTTTTCGCTGAACAGATTCATTTCATTCTTGAATTCCCTGAAAATTTCATTTGACTTTGCCTTAGTTACCAATTCCGAATTGATTCTTTTCAGTTCAGCCATCCTTTCATTCAATTGGTCGGGATTAATCCTGTTTACCAATGAATCAATTTCTTTTTGCTTTGCATCAAGCTCTTTTTCTTTTGACCTTACTTCAGCCAATGACTCGTTTTTCTTTTCATCGGCAAATTTATCTATTTTGTTTTTTGCATCAGCCAATAATCCTTCCACAAGCTTCTGCTCCAAATCCAGTGTTCGCTTAATGCGTTCATCAATTTCTTTTCTTTTCTGCCTTGTTTCATCCAGAAAAGACTCCATTTTATTTTTTTCTTTTGCCAGTTCCGAATTCATTTCAGTTATTAAAGAAGTTTTTGCCTTATTCAAATCATCAAGCTTTGAATTCACCTGCGTTACTTTTGCCTCAAATTCAGCGGAAGTCTTGTCAAATTCAATAAGCCTTGACCTTGAAGCAATATTCAGTTCCTTTAATTCCCTTATTTTTGAATCAATCAATGAAGTCAATTCACTGCTTTTAGAAGTCAATTCTGAATCAACTTTTGAAAGCAGAAGAATTTTCTGCGAATCAAACAATACATTGATTCTTTTGACTGTTTCATCAATCCGGTCATTTATTTTGGAATCAATCGTGCTGTTTATTTCGGATTTAATCACTTTCATTTCATTTAACTTTGTGTCAGCAGTTGCAAGAATCCCTTTTTCCCATAATTCATTCAAAGATTTTTCTTCCCCTAAACCAATATATGATTTTTTAGTTAAATCCTGTTTTTGAGAATAAAATGAATCCGAAAGTTTTTCGTCTTTTAATGGTTCAACTTTTTCAAAATCAAATTTTTCTGAAATTTCTTCAGATTTTCCGCCTGCTTTTTTAATATCTTCATCAAAACTTGAAACCTGTTTCTCTATTTTTCCTTTTGGCATTTTTGCTTCATTCAGTAATTCACGTGCTTCTTTTTCAGTAATTCCTGCATTAATTAAATCAGTAATTATTTCTTCATCTGATGAATTCAGTTCAAGCAGTTTTTTCACTGAATCCAGAAGCAATTCTTTCCTTCCCATAGCAACTAAAGAATAGATTAAAGTAATTTAAATATGTAACGATTTGAATGAAAAAACACTAAAAATACTTTTTTTCTACACCGAATGATTTCAAGTAAGGGTTCTTCTTTTTTAGTTCTTTTAGTTTTTGTCTTAAACCTTCAACTGCTTGACCTGCATAACGAGAATTAGTAGAAACTATTATTTTTGGATTATTTAAATCAGTTAAATCTAATTTAAGTTTTACTGGAGTCAAATTCTGCCAGTTCCCTACAGGGTCTTTTCTTTCAACTCCTGCAATGAAATAAGCTACTCCCCCGATATCATCATACTGATGCTCAAAACGGTTAATTCTTAATTCTGAATCCCCACCATCGGAGTGAAAAAAAGTATGCCGAAATCCTCTAAATAATCCATCATTAATTCCTTCCCTTAATTTTATAGGGTTTCTTGTTGCAATCCCTGATTCATAAACAACTGCTTTAACAGGAATTTTTTTGTTTTGCCTTCTTTCCCTTCCGGTTGGCTTTGCTTTTTTGCCTTCAGGCACACCTTGGCTCATTCTTTTTCTTGCAGGCGCTTGTGATAGAGTTGCTTTTTTACGTCTTCCTGGTCTCGGCATTTTCATTCACTTTTTTAATTAATGAATTATAAAAGTTCAAAGTAATATTTAAACTTAACTTCGCCACTGGCTGTGGGACAGAATTGGTTGGGTTAGCCCAACCAAAAGAGGTTGTGCCATATTGTTGTGAGAAAGTTGGTTGTGTGAATGGTGTTGTTTTTTCTTTGTTGTATTTTCCAGCCGAATCTTCTTTTGTCTTCTGAGAATG
>JBDRGO010000016.1:0-8857 GCA_043817715.1 Candidatus Iainarchaeum sp.
TTCTGGCTGGATTAACGGATTTATTTCCTGTGCTTTTTTAATGGTTTGTTCTCTTGCATTAAATATAGGTTCTTCTTCATCGCAGGCATTCACTGCAATGGCAAAACCACAGGTTTTAGCCAATTCATTGCCGTAAATTACCTGAAGAATTTGCTGAAAAAAATCAGTTATTTCATTTTTTTTGTAACTGCCTGGAACAGTTTTCATTTTTTCATTGAATGCAGAAATTTTTTCCTTGACTGCCTTAATTAAATTGCTTTCTTCTGCCCCGCAGTCTTTTTCTTTCTGCACAAAATAAGCTTTTGAAAATCCTTTATCTTCATCAACATAAATAATGAAAAACTGAATATCTTGTTTTGAAATTTCTTTCAAATGGTTAATTAATTCCCATGAAAGAGATTCAGCGGAAACAATGAGCGTATTATATGCAGTATAAGTTTCACTGCCTTGGATTCCTTGCCTTAATTGAGTGAGCACAGAATCATCAAGCAGGTAATGGTATTCTGAATCCAAAGATATTTCTGCGTTAACCCCTGAAATAAATATGAAAAAAAACAGAAAAAAAGCAAACGCAAAAAATCCCTTCATTATGATCATCCACTCACTACTATTGCATTACTACCAAAAGCATCAGCTATTGTCCTGCTTTCCGTTCCCCACAAACTATTAACAATTTTCTGGTTCATGCATGCAATGCATTGCTGGATTGAGGCGCATTTGGTGCAGGCATCTGAAACATTTGTTTGCGCTATTGCTTGTAAATCAATTTTTTTAATCAAGTCATAAACCGGAATATTGGCAGTAGGATTAAAATGTCCGTCTTGCGAGTATTCAACAACCAAATAATAATCCAAGTTTTCTGCTGTTTTTTTTGATTTAATGTATTCAAGGAATTCCTGTAAAGAATAATCTGGATTTGTTTTGGTTTGTTTCCATTTGCTTCCGATTGAACCCCAGCATTTTTTCGCATCGCCATCTATTGTTGGAGCAGTTGAAGGATAGTTTCCTTTTTTACATGTTGCCCCGCAGGTTTTTTGAGTGTTTATTAAATCAATTGAATCAATAATTTTATTTGTTTCTGTGTTTAATGTTAATTTTTTTGGCGCATCAGCACAATTTGTTCCGCCGAAAATGAATTGCCTGTCTCTTTTATTCTCTTTTGAAGCCCATTTAGCGTCGGTAGTATTAGTTATTTCTCCTGAAAGTTGTGTTGCTTCATCTGAAGTTAAAGCCCATAATTCAATTGAATAAAATCCATGGCTTGGAACAGGTGTTGTTGAAGGTGCTTCGGGACTAGAAGATCCTGTTGGTGCTTCTTCAGCAGCATATGCTGTGGGAAAAACACAGGCCCATGCTGTTTCCCACAAAGAAGCTTGTGGTTCTTCACATGGTTCTTCATTACATGTTGCAGGTGCTTCTTCTGGATTTGGTTGTTCTTCACAGGAAGTTGCATCGCATGTTAATTGTATTTCTTCTTTTGGTGCTTCAATTTCTTCTATTTCTGTTGGAGGAAGGTTTCCTGGTTCAATTGGAGGAAGTTCACAAGTAAAAACAGAAGCATGTAATGGGGATTGCTCTGGAAATTTGTCTTGAATGCTTATGTTTCCGATTGATAGGCTTGCAAGTTGGACTGTTCCTTTTTCTAGGTCTGGATAAACAAAAGAATAATTATATGATTTTAAATCAAATTCAAGAGTGAATTCTTCATCTGAAGTAGTAATTTCAATGGTGTCTCCTTTAACAGAAATTTCTGGAGTTAATTCAGTTGGTGTTTCTTTTCCGCCAAAATATCTTTTAATAATAGGAATAAAAGAATTTCCGCTTTTTTTTAATTCTATTCCATAAGCCAGTTGAAGTTCACCATTTTGGAATCCTACATTAATCGGAATGCTGCTTCCTTCATTTATCAATGGATATAAAGGAATTCTCGTTCTATCTAATCCCCCTTGAATAACTGAGCCTAATTCAAGCGAAGGAATTAATGCATTGAATTTATTTTTTATTAGTTCATTTATTTTTGTTTGAATTTTTAAAGGAACTTTGCTTGGCTTGCCATAAGCATCTGTCGTGCTTGTATTGTCAAATGTTTCTGTTTCAATATAAAATCCGTTGTTAGATTCCTGTGCCGAGGGAGATTGTGTTGGCGGATTATTGCCTTCTGGGGTTTCTGTTTCAAGGCAATTAATCTTTTTGGTGTTGTTTCCTTTTAATATTACTTGGTTTGACTGTGCGTTGTTTTTGCAGTCTAATAAAATGTTATTTCCTGTTAATGTGATGGAAGTCCATAGCATCTCTTTTACTTCACAATTCCAGTTTTTGCACCAAATAAACCAGTCGTGGTCAGTGCATTTGCATGTAATTCCTAATTTTCCTGCACCTAATTTTCCTGCACCTAAATATTCTACTGTTTCGCCTCCCCAACTTTGGTCTTGGTCAGGATTTATATCCACTGCAAGCACCGAAGCAGAAACAATAATTAAAGCCAAAACCAGCAAAAAATTTCTTTTATCCATTTAACTCACCATCCAAGGCAATTTATCTGCGTTCTCAATAGTCCAGTTAATTTCATTGATTCCTGAAATTGAAGTTACTCCCTTAGGCGCAATTGAACTTATAATTAATTTGGGGCTAGAGTCAGTTTGGGAATTATCTTGTGTAGATCCTTCTTCATAAGAGCTTACAAATAATACAAATAATCTGTTTTCTGCTCTTGAAAGCAATTCCTTGTCATAACCGAAATAAATTTTTTCTGGCGCAGTATTATTTCCATAAGCTCCCCAATGAAGCAAATCGTATGATGAAATTAACCAGCCTATTGTTCCTCCTATCATTAATCCAAGCATCAATGCGTTTCCTTTGCTTGCTTTAAGCATGCTTTCTTTTATAACAATGTTTCCTTTGTTTGTCACAGTCACGCTTGCTTGAGGCAAGTCTTTCTTTAAAAGGTTAGTCAATATAGTTGAGTCAATTTTTTTTTGACCCATATTCAAAGGATATAATCCCTTTTCTACAACAGAATAAACCTTTGCAGGGTTTCCTGTACTGGTACTCTGTATAACTGCTTTATCTACAATGCTTGCTAATTTTGTAGTATACTGTGAGTTGACAGTTCCCCTGTGCACAAGTCCAGTTCCTTCTTTTAAAATTCCTGCAACACTTATAAAACCAAAAATGTTTTCTAAATATTGGGTATAATCGACTCGTCCGCCTTCGACTGCAGTCCAGCCGTCCCACATTTTTATTTTACTGTAACTATATTCGCCATTACTTTTGAATTCAGCGTCGGTTATTTTAACGTTTTTGTATTTTTCTTCATTTTTCACTCCAAAAGCAATTAATTCTCCATTAGACGGATAAATTATGAATAAAGGCCTTCCTGATTTTGTTATTATCATCTCTTTTGGCGCTACTGTTCCCTCTTCATCAAATGCCTCTCCTGCTTTGTATACTCCATTCCCTGTAATTTTGAATGTATACACATTTACTCCCTGTCCCTTAATTTCCGTGTCTGTGAATTGCCCCATTTTAACTGCTACTAATTCATTTGCAACAAAATTTGAAGGATCTTCGACATCAACAATTTTTATTATAGTGGAGATCTTTTTAAGTTCTTGTTTGAGGTTTACAAATTCGTTAGTTAGCTCATCATCTATTGATTTTTTTAATTCATTAAAAAACTTTTCCTTGAATTTTATTCCCTTAATAGAAATATCTGTTTCTGGCAGGAACATATGCCATTTTGCATTGAATGAAATACCGCACTCAGAAGATTGCATAATATCCCTGTAATAGGTTTCTGCTGAAAAATCTTTTACTTCTGTACATTGTTCTATATTGGAGTTATCAGCATTTGTTTTTGTTACCTTAAATTCAATTTGTTTTCCTTTAATGTGAGTGATTGAAATGTTGAATGTATAAAGGTTTTTTTCTTTGCTCCCATAATTTATTAAAATAAAACCCTCTTCTTGATCGTCTTTATCTAGTGGAAACCCGATGTTTTCAGGAATCCATTTTGTGCCATCTATGGTTTCTAGTTTCTGTGAATAATACGCAGGAATTTGATATGACCCGTGATATTCAATTAATGCTTTGCCAAGAATTTCTTCTACTGAGTCATCCTTATGCGCTGCTAAAACCGGTTGAATCGAAATCAACATTATTAAAAGAATTAATATAATTGTTTTTTTGGTTTTCATTCTACATCGCTCTCGCTACATTCCAGTGTGATTAATTTAATCACTTCTTTTTTTTCGTTTATTTCATATAGGTATTTTTCTTTGTCTAGTTTTTCTAGATTTATGCTATGTTCTTGAATGAAATTAGGATATTTTAAATTAAGTAATTCAATTGAGGTGTTTATTCTATCAATAGCGGGGAGAATTAAATCCATTGCTGAAGCAATTTTTTGGTATTCGTTTAATGCATTGCATTCATTTCCTGCGCTAATTTCATTTTCTTTTTCTTCAATTTCAAGGATTAGATTCATTAAAACTATTTTTTCAAGAAGTAAGTTATTTACTGAAATTAATTCATTTTTTTCGCTTGACTCGCTTTTTTGAATTCTTTCTTTAAGTGAACTTAATTCATTTTTGAATTGAATCAGTTCTGTTTTTTCCAGCTTTTCCAATCCATTCATTGATTGTAAATCAAATGAATATTTTTCACAAATTTTTTCAAGTTCATTTATAGTAATTTGGCTTGTTGTTCCGACTCCAAACACCAGAAACCAAACAATTCCTAATACAACAATTACTCCAATTAAAGCCATTATTTTTGAATTCATTTAAAAACCCCGTTTTTTAAAATTTTAAATTGCTTGCAATTTAAATTCAATTAATTCACTTATTATTCATTTATTTGCTTGATTAAATTAATTTATATGTTATTATTAATATAGTTGAAATATAAAAACATTTACTTTATGTGTTTTTGGTTTGCCTGGGAATTGAATGAAAGAAGCAAATTCAATGGATTTTCAATTAACTGTTTTTAACTGGTTCAATTCCATAAAATTTGTTTAACCGGAAAATGAAAGCAATTCAAAAAGCGGTTTTAATGGTTTCTGCCGCGTTTTTCAGGCAGAATTAAACTAGCTTTGCTTCATTTCTTCAATTATTTGTTTCTTCCATTTAGGAAATTCATTGAATTTCATTCCTGTGTAATCTGAAAAAGCAAAGCCTTTAATTAATGAATTTAATTCCTTGAAGTAATTAGGCTTATTTATTGAATCAGTTAATTCCCTGAATTTTTTTGCATTAAATCCCCCATATTTTAAAAGCGAAACAATGTCAATTTCATCTTTTGAGCCTTTAACTGAATTTTTTCTATCCAAAAAAGCCGCTAGTTTCAAAACAGTTAATGCCTCGACTGAAACTGTTTTCAATCCATTAACCATTAATGAATGCTTTGAAATCAATTCTTCAACAGGAATGGCTAATTCTGAAAAGAACGGAACATAAATATCAATATCAAATCCTTCCTCAGAAACTTCATATTTATGCAAACGGTCATTTTTCCTTAAATCAAATTTTTCCTTTAACTGATATAATTCATTCAATTCAACCAAAATGTCAATGTCCTTTGATTTATGCAATCCAGTATAAAGATAAACTGCCCAGCCGCCGATTAACACAAAATCAATTTCCTTATTCAATGAAGTCAATCTTTCCCAACTTTTTTTGTAATAACTTCAGGCCAAAATTCACGAAACAAAAAAACCACCTTAATCCAAAAGCCTTTTTTCAGCTTTTTCCAAAAACTCTTTCGCATACCATTGGGACAAATTCCACAAATCAACAAAAGCCAAAGGCAAAGGAACACAATTGTTTTTAGAAATGCGTTCAATTAATGCATTGCTTTGCAAAACAAAAACATTTTTCGGGCCATTCCTTAAAGGAAACCGTTTCTTTAACTCAGGCAAATCAGATGAATAAACATAGATTTCACTGTAATCAGCAGGAGCTTCAACAGAAAATTTTACCGCAGAAAAAGCACTGAAAAAAACATTTGAAGGCATCAAGCCTTCAATCTTGTCAGGCTTTTCAGGAAAAAAAGTGCTGTAAATAATTTCATTTTCAAAATTCCTTATTGTAGCCCAGTAAGCCAAAAGCTTGCGGAAATCCCTTACAGAAAAGCTTCTTGACCTGATTTCAATTGCATGCATTTTCTGCAAAGGCTTCAATGCATTATTAACCGTGCTCAAAGAAATGCTTAACTCAGTTGAAACCTGCTTTTGCGTGAAATGATTAATTCCCTTAACAAAAGCGCTTGAAACAAGCAAATAAATCAATTCTTTTTTCATCATAAAATGCATTCCTTCAACCAAACAGGCATATCACATATTACAATACTGCAACAAAACTATTTAAATATGTTTCTATATTAATAGAAATATTTAAATATGAATTAAATTGAAATAGAAACATAATTTGGGTTTCAGCTATAGTGCAACATTTATAAACAAATTGCGTTTTAATATATTGCGATATACTATAAACGTTAGTTTTACTATATTTGGATGATTTTATGGTTGAATTTGATGTTTTGGCTAAACAGAACCCTTGGTGGGCTGATGCAGGCGCGATTGAAGGCGATTATAAGGTTAAAGAGTTTAATGCTTCTGCTGTCAAGTGGCTTCCGAGGATTAAAAAGCATTTGAATTTGAATGCAGATGTTTTGTATTCTTTAAGGGGGCCAAGGCAGGTTGGCAAAACAACGCTTGCCAAGAATATTATCCGCGAGGAATTGAAGAAACGGAAGCCATATGAAATTTTTTATTTTACCTGTGATTTGGTAAGTTCTTCAGTTGAATTAAAGGATATTTTGGAAGCTTATTTGGTTTGGGCGCAAAGGCAGGGCAGTGAGCGCAAGCTGATTATTCTTGACGAAATTTCACGCGTGAAGGAATGGGAGTTTGCCTTAAAGCATGTACTTGATGTTTTTTCTCCTGAAGGAAAAACATTTATTTTAACCGGTTCAAGTTCATGGGATTTAAAGCACGGCATTGAACGGCTGCCTGGAAGAAAAGGCGAGTTAAGCGGAGAGCAAAACCATAAAATTTTGCTGCCAATGAAGTTTGCCGAATATGTTGAAACATTGGACAGGGAAACTTTTGCCAAAATAAGCGCCATTGGCTTAAATGATAATGCCGTTCGCAAAACAGCTTTCAGGGATTTGATTCAGGGAAATTCGCATAAATGGATTGACAAACTGTTGCCTTTTCAGGACAAGCTTGATGCATTATTTGATGATTATTTGCTGACCGGCGGATTAATGCCTGCTGTAAATCAGTTTCATGCAAAAAAAGAAATCAGCAATTCAGTGTACGAGCTTTATCTGCAGTTTTTTTTCGGCGACCTTGCCAAAATGATGCGTGAGGAAACAACTGCAAAAAAAATTTTGTCTGCTGTCATTAAACATCAAGGCAAGCCGGTTGGATGGGCTAGGATTGCAAAAAAAACTGATATTAAAACGCCTTTAACCGTGATACAGTATGCTGATGTATTGCATAACCTGTTTGCGTTAAACATTTATAATGCATTTGACCAAAACAATAGAATGCCAAGGCATCGTTCGGAAAAAAAGCTTCAGATTCCTAACCCGTTTTTTTTCCATGCATTCAGGGGCTATGCCGAAAATCCATCAGGAAATTATTTCAATTATGCTATGCAATTTATTCAATCAGGTGAAGGCAAAGCATTTCTGGCTGAATCAGTTTGCGGAGACCATCTTTCAAGGCTTTCATATAATTTTGCTCCAAGCGATTTGTTTGACCAAAGAAACATGGTTTTTTATGTCCGCACTGCCAAAGGCGAAGCAATTGATTTCATTGTCAGGCTGGAAAATGAATTCATTCCAGTTGAAATAAAATACCAAAACCAGATAAACAGCCATGACTTTAATGCAATAAAAAAATTCAGGCACGGAATAATCGCATCCAAAAAAACATTTGAGGCAGACGGGCGGCATATAGCAATTCCCCTGCCTTTGCTTTTGCAGTTCATTTGAATTCAAAGAATTCATTTTTTTGTTCAATAAGTTCATTTAAATGATTTCCCGGATTTATTTTTGATTCAATTTGCCGAAGGCAAATAAGGTTTTCTTTTTGCAGACGGTGTTTCCCGATTCAAGCAAAGCTTGAATGGGCATCGTAAAAGCCCTGCTTTTACGAATGTTTCTTTTTCAAAAAGAAAAAGCCTCGCTTTAAATGCTTTTTTCTTCTATTTTTTTTATGTCCCAAAACAGAATTTTAACAGTTGATTTCGGCTCCCAGTACACTCATCTGCTTGCAAGAAGAATCCGCCAATTGGGAGTGAAAAGTGAAATTGTTTCTCCAATGAGTTCAACTCAAATGCTTTCTGACTGCAAGGGCTTGATTCTTTCCGGCGGGCCAAAAAGCGTTTATGACAAAACGGCAATTGAATTCAATTCAATGGTTTTTTCATTAAATAAGCCTGTGTTGGGTTTATGTTATGGCCTGCAGTTAATGGCTTTTTTTTTGAATGGAAAAGTTGAAAAAGGAAAAACAAAGGAATATGGAAAGGCAAAAATTGAATTAAAGAAAAAAACAGGGCTGTTTTCAGGAATAATGAATAATTCAGTTGTATGGATGAGCCACGGGGATAAAGTAATTGAAGTGCCGAAAGGGTTTGACTCAATTGCTTCAACTTCTGATTGTGAAATTGCAGGAATGGCAAATGAACCCAGACAGTTGTATGGATTGCAGTTCCATCCGGAAGTAACGCATTCAGAGCAGGGAATGAAAATACTGGAAAATTTTATTTTTCAGATATGCAAAGCAGAAAAAAACTGGAGCATGAAGAATTTTTTGGAAAAAGAAGCAAAAAAAGTAAGGAAA
>JBDRGO010000017.1:0-16488 GCA_043817715.1 Candidatus Iainarchaeum sp.
GTAGTACTAAGAACCTACACAGGACAATACGGAATAACAATCAACTCAGACACAAACACAATCCAACTAGGAACAGACTTCAACACAATCAATGATACAAGATACACACAAACAACAGACACAAACAACTGGATAAACCAACAAACATACGGAAGCACAGACTTCAACACAGAATACAAAGGAGGGTCAGACAATTTAGGCTCGCATTTAGCTACACAGGATTTGAATTTAGCAAGTTATGACTTAAATGAAGTAAACAATGTTGTTGTTCGAGGAGATCTAAATATATATGGAGGAAACATTAATTTCGGCGATGCTACTACAATGGGGGATGGAGGAGACGCCATAGGTTTTAACATAAGGGACAACACAGCCACTTCTTTTATAATAGAAGAACAAAATTCAAGAGATTATATACTCATACAAACAAGTAATGGAACTGAAAATATTTCATTCGGAAACACAACAACAAATCCATCATATGCATTTTTAGGTACAGGAACAGCAACTTTTTCAGGAAACATTACTACTACAGGGGATTTAACAGTTAATGGTGGAAACATTAATTTCGGAATAACAACAGATATTGGAGACGGAGGGGATGACTTATATATTAAATTAAAAAACAAGTCAGCTACTGCATTTACAATTGAAGACAGTACAACTGATTATATTGCAATAAATACAGGAACAGGAACACAAGCAGTTAATTTCGGAAACACTTCAACAAATCCATCTTATGCTTTTTTAGGTTCAGGAACAGCAACCTTTTCTGGAAATTTAACAACAACACTGGATTTAGCTGTGAATGGAGGAAACATTAATTTCGGAACAGATACGACAATTGGAGACAGCGGAGATAATTTAACTGTTAAATTAAAAGACAATAGTGCAAACGCATTTATAATGAATGAAGCAGAAAGCGACTACATTAAAGTAAGCACTCAAAACGGAATAGAATATGTTGGTTTTGGAAATCAAACAACAGATAATGATTTTTTCTTTTTATCTGAAGGCGACTTGAATTTAAATCAAGGAAAAGTTTCACATCACCCAACAAGTGCTGATGACAGAAGCATTTACTGGGCATCAGCGATTGATATTGAAACATATGGGGATTCAAATGCTTACAGAGGGGGCGGCATATATGTTGCAACTAATAGAACTGGAGCTTCAAGATATTTTTTAGTGCCAATTCCAGCCCAAAAATTATATGGAGGAATGTTTACAATAAGACAAATAACTGCAAGAATTGATATGCTTAATAATGCTGATTGTATTGGGCAAACATTAATTAGTTGTACAAATAGTTCAGGAACACAATATTTTCCAGTTAATGATGGAAGTGATTATGGATGCGATACAACAGGAACACAGGATTATATTTTATGGCCTGATACCAATGCATCAGTAACATTAAACGGAGATGACCCCTGCATGATTTTATTTGCAGTAAACAATTCAGTTGTTTATGGAATAAAAGTTTTTGGAGTAAAAATAGAATATGAAAGAACTTAAATTTAAATAAAATATGAGATGAATGAAAATGACTGAAGAAATAAAAATTTCAAAGAAAAAAGTGAAATTGTTTTTTGTTTTAATTGCGGTTTTAATTGCTGGAATGGTTTTAGGGAATTTGTTTCCATTAAATGCAGAAGAAACAGGCATACCAATTATTGAAGGAAACAAATTAAGTGATTCAGACAAGAATTTTATGGTTGGATTGGCTAATTTGCAGACTGATTTAATTCTTACAAAAAATGACTGGTGTGTTGCAAACGGCGGAATATGGAATGAATCAATTGAATCAGGTGAATTGGCAGTTACTCCTGAACTGGCCCAGCAGATTCAAGAAGCAGGCGGAACAGTGGCTGAAAATGAAGGAAAACTAAGTGTTCAGGCTGAAGTAATCCGAAGGGATGGCTGCATTTTCATTAAAAAATAGAATTAAATAATTGAAGGAATTTAATTTAATTCATATGAATTCAGCGAAAAAAAAATTAATTTACTTTAACTTGTTTTTTTTATTGATTTTCTTGTTTTTTCCATTAAATGCTTTTTCCCTAGAAGAGAACCCTAATTCAATCCAGTCAATGACTGCAACAATTACTTTAAGTGGGGAAGGCAAAATTTTGGGGGAAACTGATTCAAGAGACGAAATTGAATTAAGAATGATTTCATTTCAGGAATTTCAAGGAATTGAAATTCTTTCATTAGAAGAAAAATTAACCATTGAAGGGCAGGAATTTGAAGCAGAACATGAAGAAAAAGACGGGGCAAGGTACGCGGTATTTAATTTAAAGAATTTAAAGCAGTTCGGAAACAATCCTGAATTTGAAGTAAGCGTGAAGGCAAAAATTAAATCAAATGCGGAAATCGGATTAAGTGAAAGCAATGCAGAACTGGAAAAAAGCGTTTCAGAAAAATTCCTGGAAGCAACTGATTTGATTGAATCAGATGACCCTGAACTGATTGCAAAGGCAAATATGGAATTTGAAAGCAGGAATAAGCTTGAAACATTAATTGAAATAAGCAAATGGATTGGAAATAACCTTGAATATGATTTAGCATATTACCCTGTGATTAATTCGGCAAAAAAAACCTATCAACTGAGAAAAGGAGTATGCGATGAATTCGCAAATTTAACCGCGGCATTTGCAAGAATCAAAAAAATACCAATTAAGTATGTTTCAGGAATTTCTTTTGACGGAAAAAAATTCGGCTCGCATGGATGGAATGAAGCATTCATTGAAGGATATGGATGGATTGCAATTGACTCAACTTACAATGAAGTGGGATTTGTTGACGGCGCACATTTCCCTTTGACTAAAGGAAAGGACGCAAATGAATTCGGCTCAATGGAATCCTCAATCAAATCAGTCAATTCACTTGGAATGGAAATGAAAATAAACGAGCCCCTGGTTGAAGTGCATTCATTTGAAGAATTCAAGGAATTGGCTGAAATGGAAATTGAACTGCCTGAAAAAATATTCAATAAAGAGGAATTTGAAGTGAATGCAAAAATCACTTCAACAACAGGAAAAAAAATGATTTATCCAATTAAATTATTATTACATGAAGATTTTTATTTCAATGAAGAAAACAAAATGCTTCTGCTTGAGCCGAACGAATCAATTCAGGCAAAATGGACTGCAATTGCCCCGCTGAAAGGAGAAGAAGGAAAATACTTCACTTATGAAGTGAAAATAATTTCCCCTGACCATAAAATCGAAAAAGAAATAGAGATTTACCCGAATGAAGAAACAGAAGAAAAGGCAGGGGAAATAAAAGTAATGGATATATCCCCGTTCAAGGAAGGAAATTCATTAAAAATAAGAATTTCACTGGAAAACACAGGATTGGCTGAAAACACTGCATTAATCTGGATGGAATTCAAAAAAGAAAAACAACTGGAGCAAGAAATAACCTTTCAGGCGCTGGAACAAAAAGAATTTGAATTAATTCTTTCGCCTTTTGAATTCGGAAATATTGAATTATTCATTGAATCAAATGAAACACAAATAAAAAAAACAATTTTTGTGCCGAAAAAACAGGAGCCAGTAGTGGCGATCCAGCCGCAGGAAAACCAAGCACAACCCCAAACTGATTCAAACCAGGAAAATGAAGAAACAAAAACAGCCTTTATTGAATCAATAATTAAAGCAGTGATGGGTTTCCTTAAATCAATCGGATTTATTCAAACCCAATAAAAACAAATAAATAAACCAAACCCAATAAAAACAAATAATAATGTTTTGATGAAAAAATTGTTTTTAAGCGGTCATAGTCTAGTGGTTATGATTGGAGCTTGCCAAGCTTTAGGCCCGGGTTCAATTCCCGGTGACCGCATTTAAAATTTTATAATTGATTTCCCTGTGCAATGGAACTATTCCTGATTTCTTGAATGCCCTGTATTTGTAAATATGCTTGGCATTATGTGGATTTATTTCTAAAAAAAATTTATCTATTTGCCTTGAATCAAAAATCCAAATATCTTGTTCACCTAGCTTAGCGTTAAATCCAAGAGTTAATAATAATTCCCAAACCTGCTTCAAAAAATTACTATCATAGCTGGTATAATGGATTTGTGCGCTGTTTTTATGGTGCCGATGAAAACCACCATCTGTGTCAAATAACCCTCTTAGAAAAGCCTGAGAATAATTAATATTTGAATAAATTATTTCGGGAATTTTCATTTTTCCTTTCTTTCTGCCTGCAGGAATGTTCAATTTATTTGAAAGAAAGTTAAAAACTTTTTTTGAATAAAGTCTGCATCGAATGCAATTTTTGAATGAAAAAATACTCGGAGATAAAGAAAACAAATTTATAAATTTTGGACCGACTACTTCAGTCACATATTTAAAATCAGAAAAACCATCGCAAGTAATATGAATAGTATACCCTTTTCTGCTTAAACATCCGTCACCATATAAAAAACCTAAAAATTCAGCAAAATCTTCATTGAATTTGGAAAATTTTGGATTTTTCTCTTTATTTCTTATTTCAGTAAATTTTAATTTAAATTTTGAAAAATCAAGGCCAGCATGATTACATAATTTCTTGAAATTGCTTAATGAAATTCTATGCTTGCCATTTCCATAATATTTTGCCATCCCTCTGGTAACATTAAATAACTTCGATAATTGAGGCCAGCTAAAACCTGCTCTCTTTTTTAACATTCTAATAATTTCTGCTTGCTTCTCCCTTTTAATGTCAAGATAAATAACCATGTAACAAAAATATTTTTTTAGTTTAAAAAGATTTGGAAGGAGAGAGTAGACTTCCGGTGCCGTTTTTTTAAGTTAAACTATTAAATTACTTTTTATAAAATAAATATATAGAACTGCGCCTGTAGTCTAATGGCCAGGATGAAAGCTTCCCAAGCTTTTGATCCGGGTTCAAAACCCGGCGGGCGCATTTTACCTTTTTTCTATCGACAAATAAAACGTAAACCTTTTAAACATCAATCAATATATTGTATATAGTGATAAATTATGGATACTGTTACAGTCAGCTCTAAATTTCAGATTGTCTTGCCAAAACTCATTAGAAGAACTCTTGAAATAATGCCTGGCGAAAAATTAGTAGTAATAGAAAAAAGAGGGATTATTGAAATGATTCCTATCGGAAAAATGAAGGACGCAAGAGGAATCACCAAAGAGGTTTCAACCAAAAATCTGAGGGATGAAAGTGAACGTTTTAGTTGACAGCTACGGCTGGATTGAATATTTCTCAAACGGGCCTTTGGCAAATAAATATGCAAAATTCATTGAAAAAGCCAATAAAGAAAAATATTTTACTCCAAGCATTATTCTCTTTGAAACATACAAACAAATAAAGTTAATGGCGAATGAACAAAAAGCACTTGAAGCAATTGGATACATTATTGGATACACCACTATTATTGACTTGGATAAAAGCATTTCTCTGGAGGCAAGCGACATCAGCATTGAACTGAAATTAGGGATGGCTGATGCAATAATTAAAGCCACTGCAGAAAAAACAAACGCAAAAATTGTTTCAAGCGATAAACATTTTCAGAAATTCAAAGAAACTGTTTTTGTAAAATAAATCAAAAAAATAAAGTGAATTCAAAGAATTTCATTGATTCTTTTCTTTACTTCCTCAAAAACCTGTTCCTTGCTTTTTTCCGCATCAATTAATTTGATATTTTCTTTTGGAAAAAATAATTTTAATTCGCTGAATTCACGAGATGCCCTGCTTAAAAAATCTTTTTCTTCAAATTTCTCCAATTGCTTTCGGCCATAATCCTTATTCATCCTTTCCAAAGCAATTCCTGCACGGATATCAAAAACCAAAATTAAATCAGGGATCCTTAAATCACTATGCAAATCAATAATTCTTTTTTTGTCAATTCCCTGCAAAGACTGATAAACAAAAGTGGAATACTTGTATCTATCGCATAAAACAAATTTATTCATTTGAAGCGAAGGCTCAATAAGAAACCTCAAATGATGCATTCGGTCCTTTAAATAAAGGCCAAGGCATTCTTCCGCTGACTTCATCGGGTCAAATTCAGTTGCCTGCATAAACTTTGCTTTTGTTCCAAAAGAAGAATTTGTAGGTTCCTGAGTCAAAACAATGCCATTTCCATTAATTCTTTTTTCATTAATTAAAAATTCCTTTGCCTTTCTGGCCATAACTGACTTGCCTGAACCGTCAATTCCCTCAAAAACAATAAATTTTCCAGCCATAAGAATCAATAATAATAAGGTAAAGAAATATTTAAATCTGAGGAATTACTTTAAAAAATTGTGCATATAAAATTAATTCTATTAAAGCGTTCGTGGCGTAATGGTAGCGTCCGAGCCTTCCACAACTGCCACTGTCAGTTGGCACCAGTGGGCGCCTTCGGCAGCCCATAATTCGCAAGTGCCGCTGTCAATGGCACCGAGGCACTATTTTGCTTTGCAAAATAGGGCTTGAGGCGATATGTTGAGGCAAGCTCGTGGTCCGGGTTCAAATCCCGGCGAGCGCATAGCTTTCTTTTAGAAAAACACGAGTAAAGCGAAGCTTTACTGTGCCCATTCAAGCTTTGTTTGAATTGGGGAAAGCTAATTTCGCAAAGAAAAAGGAATTCTGCTTCGCAGAATTCAAATAATCAAAACTGATTTTTATGCAGAAAAACACAATTCAAAAAATTGCTTTTGAAAGAATTTATAGATTGGCTGAATTAATCAGAACAGAAAAAAACGCAAAATTAAGGCTTAACTGGCTTGATTTAATGAAAAAAATTTCAATGAGAAACAGGGCAAGGATACCAAAGGAATTAAAGCAGGAATTCAGGGCAGAATTCAAAAAGTTAAAGGAAAAAAAAAAGAATTCAGAAAATTAAGGGAAACCCCTTAATAATTAGCTTTTTAAATATTGCAGTAGAAAGAATACTAATTGTACCGGCTTAATTAGTTGGATACTATGCATCTCTTCCCTGAAAAGGGGGTTTAGAGGGGGTGTTTTTTTGAAAGTATATGAAGTACCAGCAACGGAATTAATTGAATTGATTGCAAAAGAATTTGAAGGCAGGTTAACCCAGCCTGAATTCAGCCTATGGGTTAAAACAGGGTCACATAGAGAAAGAGCCCCTGCAAGAAAAGACTGGTGGTTTGTAAGAACCGCATCAATTTTATACAGGGTCTACACTGACGGGCCTGTTGGAACTGAATCATTAAGGACTTATTACGGCGGAAGAAAAAACAGGGGAGTCAAACCTGAAAAATTCAAGAAAGCAGGCGGAAAAATCATAAGAACCTGCCTGCAAGCACTTGAAAAAGAGGAACTAATTAAAAAATCAAAAAAAGGAAGGGAAATAACCTCTAAAGGCAAAAGCTACATGAATTCAAAAGCAAAAGAACTGAACATAAAACTTCCTGAAAGAAAAAAAATTGAATTAATTGAAACAATTGAAGTTAAGGAAAAAACAGAAACAAAACCAGAAAAAGAAATTAAAAAAGAAAAAACTGAAGAAAAAAAGCACGAAGGCAAAAAAGAACAGCATTCAAAAGAAGAAAAAAAGCACGAGCACGAAACAGAGAAAAAAGAATTGAAAGAACAAAAAGAAAAAACTGAAGCAATTAAAGAAGAAAAAACCAAGGAAAAAAAAGAAACAGCAAAACCAAAAGAAGAAATATAGCTGGTTTTTGAATGAGCGATGAATTGGAGGAAGCAAAGAAAAAAAAGCTTGAAGAATTAAAGCAGCAGATGCAGGAACAGCAGAAAACAATGGAGGCAGAACAGCAGCTTGATTCTGTCTTAAAGCAATTGCTGGAGCCAGAAGCAAAAGCAAGGCTTTCAAGGGTAAGAATGGTTAATTCAGAGCTTTACGGAAAAACAGTTGCTGCATTGATTCAGTTTGTTAAAATGAATGGAATGCAGGCAAAAATAACCGATGAACAGGTCAAAGGACTGCTTGAAAAATTAAGCGAAAAAAAAGAAATCACGATTAAAAGGAAATAAAAAAACTTTTTCTTTAAAAAAAGAAAAGGTTTGCAAAAAGAAACTACAAAACAAAAAATAATTAAAAAAAAGAAATAAATGAATTAAAATTAAACAAAAAATTAAAAAAGAATAAAAAGAAATAAATTAGAATAAATGAAATTAAAAAATAATTAAAAAAATTAAATTAAACAGAAGGAAATGGTTTTTATGGCCAGAAACAAAACTGAGGAAAAAAAAGAATTCTTGATTGCCACAAGAAAAAAGATTTCGCCAGGCGTTACAAATGCACCAGTATGGATTCTGCAGAAGGCGGGAAAAAGAATCTGGAATCCGAAAGCAAAAAGGCACTGGAGATCAACTGATTTGGGAAAACTGTTCAAAAAAACAGTGAAACAGCAGGAACGCAAAAAGAAAGGCATAAGAAGACACAAAAAAATAAGGAGAACAGTTAAGGCAAAAAGCAAGAACCAGAGAAAAAGCAGAAGAAAGAGGGATGTTTTATGAAAGGAAACCAGGCAGAATATGTTATTTCACTTGTCGGCGTTTTTAAGCATCCGCCATTGAAAAGAATAAAAAGAGCACTGAACGAAATCAAGAGATTTGTAAGAAAGCATACAAGAATTGAAGATGTACTTATTGACACAGAAGTGAATGAATTTCTTCATAAGAATTCAAAAAACATTCCAAGAAAAGTAAATGCAACACTGGTTAAGGCAGAAAACAAAATAATTGTTTATTTAAGCAATTCAAAGAGAATCGAAGAAGACAAGAAAAAAAGGGAAGAAAGAAAAAAAGAAAAATCAAAAGAAGACAAAGAAAAAAAGAAGCCGAAAAAGGAAACAAAAGAAAAAGCAAAGGAAAAAACTGAAGAAGAAAAAAAAGAAGCGGAACATAAAAAGAAATTAGAGGAAAAAAAACAGGCGGAAAAGGCGGCTGACGCAGTAGAGCACAAAAGAAAATAAAGTGACTTTAATTGGAATTCTTCAAAAAAACAATGAGAGCAAGCCCTTATCTGGGAGTGTTCTGCTCATTAAACGAAAAATACCTTGTTTATCCCAATACTGCTGAAAAAAAAGAATTAAAGGAACTGAATAAAATGTGCGGGGAACTGGTTCCTGCAACAATTGCTTCAAGCTCATTAATAGGGGTTTTTTCAAAATCACTGGATGAAAAAATCCTTGTAACGCATTTAATTGAAAAAAATGAAAAAAAAAATCTTGAAAAAGCAGGAATGGAAGTAAAAGAAATTGATTTGACTGCAATAGGAAACCTGATTGCATTGAATGAAAACGGCGGAATTGCAAGCCCTTTGATTTCAAAAAAACAGGTTAAAGAAGCAGAGGATTTTTTTGGAGTTAAATTTACAGTTACAAAAATCGGAGGAAGCGATTTAACCGGAAGCTGCATATGCGTTACAAATAAAGGGTTTATTATACATCCAAATATTGCTGAAAAAGAGTTTTCCCTGCTTGAAAAAATTTTTAAGGTTAAAGGGGCTCCGACTACGGCAAATTACGGCGACAAATTTGTCGGAAACTCAGTTCTGGCAAACACAAAAGGAATCATTGCAGGAATGCTTACCACAGGGCCTGAACTGGCAAGGATTGACGAAGGATTAAACGGGGAATAAATATGAAAAAATTCGAAGTAAACGGAAAATTAATAGAAAAAGGGGAAGAAAGAAAATTCTCAAAAGAAATTGATGCAATAAGCGAGCCAAGGGCAATGGATAAGACATTAAGCATGCTAGGCTCAAGCCATAAAATCAAAAGAAATAAAATAGTAATAGAAAATGTTTCTGAATTAAAGGAGTGAATGAAATGGCAAAAAAAGAAGAAAAAAAACAGGAAGCAAAAAAGCAGGAAACAGAAAAAAAAGAAATAAAATTAACCGGACAGCAGGTTGCCAATAATTTTGAGGCAAACAGGCAAAGGCTTGAAGCAATAAAACAAAGAATTAACCAAATGATTGCAATTAAAAGAGAAATGCAGACAGGAATCAAATCATTGGAAGAACTGCAGAAACAACAGGACATCAAAGTAATGATTGGTTCGGGAATTTATGTTGATGCAAAAGTAATGAATGCAAAAAATACTACAGTTACACTGCCTGAAGGAATACTAATTTCACAAAGCACGGAAAAAACATTAACTGACTTAAATAAAAGAATGGAAGAAACAGACAAATTAATGGAAGAATTAAGAAAACAGCAGATGCAAACAGCACAGCAGGCAAGGTTTTTCCAGGAACTTATGGCTAAAGGACAGCAGATTGCAAAACAGGCAAAAGAAAAAGAAACAAACAGCGATTTTTAAAACAAATTTTTGGCAAAAATTTGATAAAAACCTGCTCACTCCGTTCGCCTAAGAAAAATTGAAAAAAAACAACGATACAAAAATAAAAAAACCTAAAAACTGGTTGAAATGTTTGAATTATTAAAGAAAAAAATAAATGAATTCAAAGAAAAAATAATTAAAAAAACTGAAATTCAAAAAGAAACTGAAACAAAACAAATTGAAGAAGAAATTCCTGAAAAATTAACTGAACTTCCAAAACAAGAAACTGAAGAAACACTAATTGAAATTCCTGAAAAAAAAGAAATTAAAGAAAAAACTGAAGAACAAAAATTAACTGAAATTCAGGAAAAAAATGCTGAAAAAAAACCAATAATTCCTTCTCCTTCTGCTGCCAAACCTGAAAAAGAAAAAACTTCTGAACCAATTCCTTCTTTTGATTCAGCAGGAGAAAAAAAAACAGCAGAAAAAGTTGTAACTGAATTAAAGCAGGACAACAGGAAAGAAATCAAAGCAAAAGTCGGACTAGGAAAAAAAGTAATGGGATTAATTACAGGAAAAATTAAATTCAATGAAAAAGAAATTGAAAGCACTTTATTCGAATTCGAACTTGCATTATTGGAATCAGATGTTAATCAGGAAACAGCAAAAGAAATAACTGAAAAATTAAAGAAAAAATTAATTGAAAAAGAAATTCCAAAAGGAAAAGAAAACGAATTCATCAAGGAAGCGATAAAGGAAACTTTAAGTGAAATAATGGAAACACCTGAAATTAATTTAATGAATTTAATTAATTCAAAAAAGCCTTTTGTAATTCTTTTTTTGGGATTAAATGGAGCAGGAAAAACAACCTCAATTGCTAAATTAACTCATTTACTGAAATTAAAAGGAAAAACAGTTTTATGGGCTTCAGGAGATACTTTTAGAGCAGGAGCAATTGAACAATTAAAAGAACATGCAGAAAAATTAGGCGTGCAGGTAATCAAACACCAGTATGGCGCTGACCCGACTGCAGTGGCATTTGATGCAGTTAAATCAGCAGAAGCAAAAGGAATTGATGTGGTATTAATTGATTCAGCAGGAAGACAAGACACAAATAAGAATTTACTGGAAGAATTAAAAAAAATGAATAGAGTAATTAAACCTGATTTAAAATTATATGTAGGAGAAGCATTCACAGGACAGGCATTAATAACACAGGTAAAGGAATTCAATTCAAAAATTGAATTAGATGGATTTATTTTAACAAAAATTGATTCAGATTCAAAAGGCGGAACAGCGATTTCATTACTGCATGAATTAAAGAAACCAATTTACTTCATCGGAACAGGGCAAAGATATGAGGATTTAATTGAATTCAAGAAAGAATATATAATTGACAGGATAATTTAAAAGAAAAAAACAAAAAAAAGTTAATTAGTTAAAAAAGAAAAATGAAAAAAAATTAAATTAAAGACACGGAAAAAAATTTATTTCTTTTTCTGAATTATTTTTTTTTCCAAGGCACGCCTGGCTTGCCACGACGCACCCGATTGAGATTCCTTAAATAATCATCTCTTAAAAATGCTTCCTTAAGTTTATCTCGAACAGATTTTGGAGCATTTTCTACGCTGCCATAATTTTTCCTAATTGAGCGCTCCATTGCATCAGAAGGATAAACAACACCACTAACACCTGGCGATCTTTGAAACACCTCAACATGTTTGGACTCAAGGGGATAGGATCTCCTTAAACCTCCTGTAGATACATGCGTAACTATGCCGCCTCTTCTTTGCCCTTTAGCAGGCGGTGCAACTACTCCGCGTAGTGCGGCTGCTGGCAGGGGTTGCCTTTTTCTTGGTCCTTTATGCATTTTTTAATCACCATTCAAATTAAACCGAAAATATATATATATATATATCGAAATTTTTTCTTGAAAAAATCGCTTTTAATTCCAGATTTTATTTTAACAGGAATTTGAATGCTGGAATTATGAAAATCTTTTCTATCCGAGGTTAAAACTCGTTAAAGCACCCTTAATTTGCGCCATATTCATTTAACCTATAATTGATTCTGTGTTAAATGCAGCTAACATAAATTTACCTTTCTTTTGACGATTTCTATTCAGATTTACTAAATAGTATCAGAATGCAGTTTACTGTAATATTTAATTTTAAAGGAAACCGTGTTCCAGTATGTTTAATGCCTAACATATGACAAAGTTTACCTTTTTCCGTAAAAATTAGTGTGTTTTTCTTACGGAATTCCGTAAGGTTTTTATATTGTTTTATGCGTTTGTTTTGTTATGGAAAGCAAAGACAATATCAAAAAGGTTATTTTAAAGTACGGTTCTTTGATGCCGGAAAACATTATAGAACGCGATTTAGAGATTTTTAAAACCAAGTTTGACAAAGCAAATGTTGTTGTCGGCCCGAGGCGTTCGGGAAAAACCTTTTTTTTGTATTATCTGCTGAAAAAACAGAAAAAAAAGCACCCTGTTTTTGTCAACTTTGAAGACAATCTACTTGGAGAAATGAACAAAAATGATTTGAATAAAATACCTGATGCTTCAAAGGAATTATTCGGAAAAGAACTTGTTTTTTTCTTTGATGAAATTCAAGTTGTTGATGAATGGGAAAGATTTGTTGTTTCACTCTTGAACGAACATTACGCTATATTTATCAGCGGGTCCAATTCAAAAATGCTGAGCAGGGAAATCGCTACCACTTTAAGGGGAAAATCATTGCCTTATCTTTTGTTGCCTTTTTCTTTCAAGGAATTCCTTAAAGTAAAAAAAATTGAACTGGAAAAAAACTGGGTTTATTCAGACAAAGTGTTTGAAGTAAAAAAACAGTTCAAGGAATTCCTGGAATTCGGTGGTTTTCCAGAAGTCGTACTTGCTGATTCTCTAGCCTTAAAAAACAAACTCGTTAACAATTATTTTGATTCTGTATTATACAAGGATTTGATTGAAAGACTGCGGTTAAAAAACATTAAATTGGTTGAAATAACGCTAAAATACCTCATTAACCTATTTGGGCATGATTTTTCCATCAGTGCTTTTGAAAGATACCTTAAATCAAATAAAACCCCTTACAGCCTGGAAGATCTTTACATTATCTTAAAGGCAGTTCAGGACGTATTTATGGCAAGTTATGTAAAAGAATACTCTAAATCATTTAAGAAAAGCGAGTTTTCCAAAGCAAAAATTTATTTGTTTGATACTTCATACATTCATTTTCTTTCATTTGAACCAAACGATTTGGGAAGAATCATGGAAAACCTTGTTTTCATTGAACTCTTCAGAGAGCAAGGCAACCTTGAAAATAAAAACATTTTTTATTTCAAAACAAAAAACAGCGAATGCGATTTTATATTAACCCGAAAAAATACTGCTTCAGCAATTCAAGTCACATATGAATTGAACAGTAAAAACAGGGAACGAGAAATAAAAGGATTAATTGAAGCAATGGATTACTTTAAATTAAATTCAGGGCTAATCCTGACTTACGACCAAGAAGAAGAAATAAAATCAAACGGAAAAAAAATAACTGTAAAGCCAATATGGAAATGGCTTCTTGAAAAATAAAACCAAATGAGCAATAAATTAATTTCACTATTTTACAAATTAAAGAAACCAATTTACTTCATTGGAACAGGGCGGAGGTATGAGGATTTGTTTGAATTTAAGAAAGAGTATATAATTGACAGGATTGTTTGAATTTTCTGCTCTTTACAGGAATTGTTTTTCAAAAATATATCTTAATTACTTGCGTCCGGCGCGGCCAGAAATTACAACCCGTGAAAAGTAATTGCGAGGAACACTGATTAATTCGGGATTAATATTCACATAACCCCCTTCACGTTCATTGAATCTACGCAACAATTGAATAGAATAATTCTTTTCACCAGTTGTTTGCGATAACTTGGGCGGCGACTTAACTATTCCAAGATATTTACCATCCGGCGTAGTAAGATTCACAAAATGCCCGCGACTTAAAGGTCTGTTAAAAGAAGGATACTGAATATCACGCATACCAATTATTTCGCGCTTCAAAAGTTCTCTTCCTTCAAAAGAGCGGGCATATTTCCCAAAATCACCCTCTTTTCTACTTCTTGAAACTACTAAACTGGGCGGTCTCGTTCTTGAATCTGTATTTGGTTTAGCTGGTTTAGCCAATTCAATCACTGCTAAAATTAAACCTATAATATATATATATATATATATCGGAAAAATTTTTTCGTTTTTTCCACCAAAAAGTGTTTTCAAAACGCAAACAAATTGTTTTTAAAATGAAAACACCATATTTGTTTCATGTTTTTAAGCAAATTGTTTTCTTCAAAAGAAAGGCTGAAAGTAATTGGCTTTCTTTTTTTTAATTCAGCAACTGAAATTAAGGTAAGGGAAACCGCGAGAAAAACAGGAACAAGCCCGTTTCTTGTTTCAGGCACAATTAAATTGCTGCAAAAAGAAGGAATTGTAAAAAAAAATAAAATTGACCTGCTTAACCCTAAAGTAAAGGCAATAAAAATAATCCTGAACCTTGGCGAAATTCATTCAATAAATTTACTTGAAAAAACCCGCCGGGCATTCCCTGACTGCAAAGGAATCGGACTTTATGGAAGCTGGGCAAAAGGCCTGAATTACAGCGACAGCGACTTGGATTTATGGGTTAAAACAGAAAAAAAAGAAACGGAAAAAATTTCAAGAATTGTGAAAGAAAAACTTAAAACAGACGCAAGCGTTCTGCTTTTAAGTGAAAAAAAACTTGAAGAATTGCGGGAAAAGGATTTTGTTTTTTATTCCGAACTGCATAACTCTTTTGTCTTATGGGGGGAAGGAATTTGATTGAATTCAATGAATGCATTGAAAAAGGGCTTTTAAGAAAAGTTCCGGGTTCAAAGGAAAAAGCCCTGCAAAGCATTGAAATGACCAAAGAACTGCTTCAGGAAGCCACAGAAAACTTTGAGGAAAAAAGAATTAATTCAACAGTAATAATCTCTTATTTGGCAATGTTTCATGCCGCGAGAGCTATTCTTTTCAAAGATGGATTCAGGGAAAAAAGCCATGAATGCTTAATCAAATACCTTGAAGAAAAACACCCTGAAATAAATTCAGCATTCATTGAAAAACTTGAAAAATACAAAAACGAAAGAAACAAAACCCAATACGACATAACGCATAGACCAACAGAAGAAGACGCCGAAGAAATGCTTGAATTCGCAGAAAAATTCACGGAAAAAATAGAAGAACTCTTAGAATCCACTCCAACAGAACAGGGCAAAGATACGAAGATTTAATTGAATTTAAGAAAGAGTATATAATTGATAGAATAATTTGAAGTTATATTCTGCGAATGGTTTTTCTATTTCTCGCTAAATCAGCTGCTGAATCTGTTACTCTGAATACTCTTTTTTCTTTAACAACCTGTTTTTTTTGAATCGCAGTTTCAGACATTTTTCTTCCTCCCGATAAAAGAGTGCCCTTAAAATGAGTGTTCCCTTCTCTAACCAATTGGTCGAACAAATATTTTGAAGGAGAAACTCCAAATTGTCTTGCAAATTCATTTGTTTCATTACAAGGGTTTTTCCAAGCAAAATTAACTTTACAAAGTTTATTTTTAGTTTTATATAACATAAAAGAAATTAATTTACTGTCTGCCATTACTGCCCGAAAACTATTTCTTCGACCAAAAGGGAATTTAGAAGCTAGGATAACTGCTGAATTAATTATTCTACGAACCATAAACATTCCTTTACCAGTTCTTTCTGCTATTCTCAAAGCAGTTTCTGAACCCTTTTTTTTAGCTTCTTCTTTGACATTTGGAAACATGGAAATTAGTTCTTCATATTTTTTAACAAAAGCTTGCGGGTCAACGATTTTATCTAATTGTTTAGTAAACTCCAAAAGAGTATCAGCCCAAGCTTTTTTAACCAATTTTTTGTTTTCAGAAGATAACTCAGAATAACTTTCAACTAAATGAAACTCAACCATAAATAATTAAACAATATCAAAATATTTAAACAAAACTAATTCTCGCACCGGAACTGATTCAATTTCAACACTAAATATGCTTTTTTCAATTCTGCTGAGCAGAATTGCCTTTCTTTTTGCATCCGTGCTTTTTCTTTCTAAGAAAAAGCCGGCACCGGAAGTCCACTCCTCCGAAATCATATATAAAGGGAAAAAATAAGATTAAATGAATTAAAATTCCTTTTTGAAAGGGCTAGGAACCCTTTCACTAAGGAGTCAAAAAGG
>JBDRGO010000018.1:0-15393 GCA_043817715.1 Candidatus Iainarchaeum sp.
GCATCATCAAACACAATTCTTGGACAAGCTGTAATCACAAAACAGTCAATTTTTGTTCCTAAGAAATAGCTTTCATTAACATAATCCACTGCAAACAAAAATGCCTTTTTTCCTTTTCCTTCAATTAATTTCTTTAATTTAATTGCTTTATTCAGGAATTTTTGCCCTTGTTTTTTTGAAATCACAATTCCGAATGATTCTGCTTCCTCGGCTTTTGCAATCCTTGCAAATGATTTTCTTAAAAATTTTTCTTTTTCCGAAGAAATTTCTTTTATTTTTTCTTCTATTGGATTCAATGCATAAAAAGGCAGTTCATTTGCATAACTTGCTCCAAGCGGATGAAATAATCCATCCCCTAAGAAAACAATTGCTTCAGCTTTTTTTGAGGGTTCTTTTAATGCACTAAAATTACATCCAAGCACTTGTGCTTCTGCTTTAATTCGTCCAGTTCCTTTTGAAGTAAATACCTTTATTTTTTTTAATTCTTTTTTTAATTCAGGAACCCAATCCAAATACTGCGCCGTAGTGCATAATGCAATTGAATTGATTTTTTTCTTATTCAATTCTTTTTCAAGCAATTCACTTAATTTTTTTATTTTTCCTTTTTCAATTCCATACTTTAATGGGATGAATAAAATTTTTTTGTTTTCTTGAATTTGAAGATGCCCTAAATGAATTAATAAATCTGCATTGAATTCTTTCAGTAACTGAGGGTTTGCATCGCATGCTCCAAAGCATGGATCCATTAAAGCAATTACTTCTGCTCCGGTAGAATTAAGTTCTTTAATAATTTCAGTTGTTTTATCTTTTAATCCGTCAGGTAATTGAAGCAGAATTCGTTTAGCCTTTATTTTGCGAATTTCTTTTTTTGCCTTGGTTAAATCCAGTTCAAGCAATTCAATCAATTATTTCTTTTTTTGTTCTTTTTTATCTTTGCCTTTGTCATCTTTTTTTTCTGCTTCTTTTCCTTTTTCTTCTTTTTTGCCTTTTCCTTCATCTTTTTTTGCTGGTTCTTTTCCTTTGCCTTTTTCTGTTTCTTTTCCTTTTTCTTCTTCGGTTGTTTCTTCTTTCTTTTCTTCTTCTGCTAGGAATTTTTTCTTTTTAGGCAATGAACCTATTGATTTAATGTCATCAGTTACTTCAATTTTTACTTTGCATGGAAGCCTGCTTTTTGCTCCTTTAAGGATTTCTTTCACGTTTTTTACGTCTTTTTCAAGCGCAAGCACGCTTAACAGAGCCTGTCCTTTTTTTGCCCTTACTGCCCTTCCGATTGCTTTTCCGAATGCATGGCTCATTCCTGTCTGAATTCTGTCTGCATGGGCTCCTTGAGCCTGCTTGTTTTCCCTTAAAATATGAAATGGATAAACCCTTATTTTTATGAAGAAACCGTCTTTTCCAAGAAGTTTCACTAATTTTCTGTTGATAAGCATTCTTATTGATTCAATTGCATTGTCCCTTATTAAAATTCTTTCATCAATAATCAGGTTAATGAGTTTTTCATACTGTTTCTGGGCATTCCCCATATTGAACTGCCTTGTCCTTAAACCAGGCACTGCCCCGATAAAGTTTTTTTTCGGAACTCTTTTGGCATATCTTGTATAAGCCCTGTCCTTATCAGGGTCATGATAGCAATGCCCTGGCCTTAAACCCATTTAAATCACTTAAAAGCATTCAATATATATTATTTAATTAATAACAAGTATTCCTGGCAATAATTTATAAATGTTATTAACTGGTAGTGGAGAAAAAAGCATTTATGGCTTGCTTTCCTCGGTCTGCATGCCTGTTTGAAGGTAATGGTGGATTCCTTTAAGTTTTTTGATATATTCAGTCATATAATTTGCCCTTTGGCTTCCGAAAAAGCCCTCTATCCTGAAGTGCTGCCCCATTATTGAAACAAAAACCTTTCCTTGTTCTCCAACAAATTCCACGCCCATTTCCTTTAATTGGCCCATAATTTTGTCAATCTGCTTTTTGTTTTTTGCTTCCCCTGTCCGAAGCATTAAGTAAAGCTGGGATAACCCTTCAATTATTTGCTGCCCTTGCTGGGTCCTTAAAACCTGTTTAAGCATTCCTCCTGAATGTAAAAGACTTTCATAAATATTTCGCTTTAATTCATGCATATCTTTTCTTATTTCTCTTTCAAGCCGCCATCTTTTTGCAAGGCTGTTGACTGTTGCTTTGACCAAAGAATTAAGTTTCATTTCATAAGGGTTGCCAACAATTTTTGCCGGCCTTAAACCATGATGGTATTGATTAATTCTTTCATCAGTTGCCTGGATTATTTGCCCTACTTTTCCCCGCATTTCATGCCCAATGGAGTTTCTTCTGAAACCAAATCTTGCAGCAATGCTTTTGGCAGCCATAAATATTATTCACTTCAACTGCATTTTAAAGTTATCCTGTTTTCACTCGATTTTCGCTATTATATGCTCCCTGTATCTGCATATATTTCCTGAATCAACAAATAATTCAATTCCTTTTTCTTTTGCATTTAATGCATAATCAAGTTCAATTATTTCCTCATTTAAATCCATTTCAATTTCAAGCGCTTTCCCTGAAACAAGTACAGCATTAAGCAGAATGTAATCGGCTGAAATAATGCGTGAAGGAAGCGCATCAAACAAAGTTTTCTGCATTGTTTTGTTGCCTTCCTTTTTTTCTCCGAAATTTGCAAAATAAACCCTTGTATTTCTTGCAAACAAATTAATTATTCTTGGCATAAAACAGACAGGGGCAACAATCTCTTTTTTTTCTTCAATTAATTTATTCAGGCATTCCTTTGAAGGAATAATCCTTGAATCAAGAAAAAACAATGAATCAAATTTTTCTTTTAATGCTTTTTTTCTTGCTGTTTCAAATGCAGTAAAAAATTCTTCTTTTCTATTATTTTTTGCTTCAATGAATTCAATTTCTATTTCCTTTAAATGCCTGAAATTATTTAATTCCTCTTTTTTGCCGAAATAAATCAAAAAAGTCTTTTGCTTTCCTTCAAGCCCCTGGATTGCCTGCAGAAAACTCGGAAGCAATGCTTTCCTGTCAGAATAACTTACTGCACAAACTAAATTCACGGATTAATCACTTCCATTATTTCTTTCACTGAATCAGTTTTATGCATGCAGATAATTCCTGAATCCAGAAAAATTTTTTCACCTGCATCAAAGCAGTCTTCTGAAAAAAACATGTCATCAAATGCTTTTTCATTTCCTGCCCTGAATTCAACTTTTCCAGAATGCTTTTATGAACCAGCAAGCAGCCTAATCCTGAAGCCATCACTTCCATTAATTTAGAAGGAAAAATTTCTTCTAAGAAAGTTTCGCTTAAAATCCTCAATTCTTTCAGTTCAGGATTGCTCCAGAAATAATAAACAGGCCTGAATTCAAACAGTGATTGCTTGTTTCCTTTCACTGAATCAAAATAATTGAAATACAGCGCTCCGCAGATTTTTTTTTTTATTTTCAAGGAGTTTTTCAATCACATCCTTTGGAGGGAATACATCCTGCTCCAAGGAAAAAAAGTAATCAAATCCTTCATTCAGGCACTTTTCTCTTAAAGTGTTCCTGTCCCTTGCAAGCATTTCCATTGCATTCCCTGTGTGCTCTGATTTAATTACATCTACTCTTCCTTTAATTTTTTCAAACATTTCATTCCCTTTGCTGTTATCAATCAATAAAATTTCCTTGTTTTCATATGAAAGTGAATTCAATGATTCAATGAATTCATCAATAATGTCTTTTCTGCCGTCATGAATCGGACAACCAATCAAAATCTTTGGATTCATGTAAAAAGAACGGGAAAAAAGCATTAAAAAAGGATTTTAATTCATTTGGTTTATTTGTTTTTCATGGCTTTGCCGGAAAAGGATTTTTTGAAGAAACTTAAAAAAATGGATTTTTCTGAAAAAGAGCTTCTTTCATTGAATAAGCGGAGTTTGTTCAGGGTTTTAAGGAAATTCCCTGTAACTAATGTGAAATTCGGCAGAAAAAGAATTTCCTTCACTTATTTGGGGCAGAAAATTTCCGATAAAATCCTTGTTGAATGGGTGCCTCATGTAGGGGAATGGAGCAGGAAAAGAAAAGAAGTGATTATTGATTCATTGATTGAAAAAAAGCATTTCAAAAAGCATTTTCATTCATTGTGCGTTCATGAAGCAGTTGAAAAATTCATTGCGCAGAAATTCCATTTAAATACAGACAAGGAAGCGCATCCGATAGCAAAATTCAAGGAAAAACAATACATGAAAAGCATTGGGGGAAATTGGAGAAGCCATGAAATGATTGTTTACTGGGACTGGAAAAAAAGGGGAGAACACTAAGGAAAAGTAAAATTTGCTTTTCTTCTTTTATTTAATTTCTTGCAGACAAATACAATTAGCCCTATAATCAGAATTAGCCCTATTCCTGTTCCGGCCAAACACGCTGTGTGCGTGCTTTTTGCTTCCTCGATTTTGGCTTCAGTTTTTTGAATTAATTCATTTAATTCAGTGTTTCCTGATTCAAATTGTGTTAAAGTGTTTTGATATTCTTGTTCTGCTTCTGTAAAAACAAATCCAAGCAATGCATTGCTTTCGTTTTCAAATTTCTCTGTTAACGAATCCATTTTATTTTTTGTTTCATTATAAGCAGAAAGTTTTGTATTCAATACAGTTTCTGCTTCAGTTATTTTTCCATTTACTGAATTAAAATTTCCTGATTCATAAACTGACTCAATTTCATTTAATTCTTCATCAATTTCTTTGAAATACTGTGCTCCGTAATTTTGCTTGTTATTTTTCACTTTTGCCTTAAATGAATTGATTTCTTTTTCTATTGCATTTCTTTCTTCTTCAATTTTATTTGCTTTTTCTTCAGCTTCATCAAAGAATTCAATTGATTCATTAAAGTTTCCATCGTTCATTAAATGATATCCTTCTTCTAGTGATTCTCTTGCTTCTTTAAAGAATGATTTAATTGAATTGTTTTCAAATTCTTCAATTAATTCTTTTACTTCTAAATATCTTTCATCAAATTCTTCCCAGTCTTCAAGCGAAAAATTTCTTTCCCTGAAAAAAGCAGTGGTGTTTTGTCCATTTGCTTTGCTTAAAAAATAATTTAATTGATTTAAATCACTTGTTAAAGTAATATTTTCTTCATTTAATCTTTCAAAGAATTTTTCCAATGAGTTTTCGCCGAATTCTCCAAGAAAATCATTTATCATTTCTTCGCTTCTTGCATAAGCAATGTAATTCCTTGTATATGTTTCTGTTTTGCATTCAACCCATTTGTCGTCAGAGTAATCCCATGAATCCAAATCGATTTTTTCATCTTTGCAGTCTTCTGATATTTCTTCATTTGAAAGCCAGTTTAATCCAAAATCTTTTTCTGCCTTGCTTTCAATAAATTCAGCCATTCCTTCATTAAACCATAAAGGCACATTTCCGAAATTATTAATGTAATAATGTGTTGTTTCATGTAGCAATACAGTTGAAGTGAATTCTTCGCTGTATTTTATCAGCCCGGTCTGCAGTTCGATTTTGTTTTCTTCAGACAGCATTAATCCAACCGCCATTTTTCCTGCATAGCTTGTATCTGTTACTGTTACCGGAATTCCGCTTAATTCTTTTCCGAACAAACCGGTGAAATAATCCTGTTTTGCTTCTGTTTTTTCAAGCACTTCAGCAAAGTAATCAGAATATCTTTCAGGAAGCTCTACTTCATAATGTTCTGAACTTAATTCAGGTTCTTTAGTTGTTTCATTAGTGCTTTGATTCGAAGTTTCTGTTGTAAACCATGCTTCAATTAATGTTTCATTGAAATCATAATCCAGCTTTATTTTTCTTTGCAAAGTATTTTTTTCCTCTATTTTTCCGTCTGTTGTAAGTCCATATTCTTTTGTTTCTTCAGGAAAATTAACCGTTATTTTAATGTATTTGTCCCCTAAAAGCACAGGAAAATACCTTCCTTCAAATATATATTTTCCTTCAGGGGAATCCTTTGTTGTTGTAAAAAGAGGATTTCCTGTTTCAGTATAATTTATTTTAATGAAATAATTATTTATGTTATAAGTTTCACTGCTTTCAACAGTTATTGTTCTGAATCCCTGCTTTTTTTCTTCGGTGAACTTTAATTTTTTTTCTTGATCCCATTCTCTTTTATTATTCACTACTTTGATGTTTTTTGCATTCAATGGCAGAATAAACTCTAAGTTCATTGGATTGAAATAGTAATTAGGCATTGGAACAAGATGGTAAATGTAAGTTACATCAGAAGTGTTGTCTGCATTGAAATTTATTGTTATTTCAGAATAACTTAAATGCACATCTGAATCAGCAAAACCCATTCCGGAAAAAATTAAAATAAAAACCAAAAATAATGCGCATTTCATGTTTTAAATAAGAAAAAGCAATATTTAAATGTTTATTAAATAAAAGAGCTGGAGGAGGGCGTAATATCTTTTGGAGTGTTTCTGCAATAAATCCTGATTTATTTAATTTCAAAATATTTAAAATTTGATATATATTCATATATTACTAAAATGAATATATTTTTATAATAGTTATAACTAAAATAAATAGTTTTTTATTGTGGTTTTTATGATTAAAAGGAAGATTTTTGATAATTTGTTTAATGAAAGGGATAATTCTAAAATTGTTGTGATTTTGGGTTCGAGGCAAGTTGGCAAAACCACTGTTTTGAAAGCGCTTTATGATAAATTTTCTGAGAATAATTGCTTGTTTTTGGATTTAGATGTATTGGAAAATTTTGAGAAAGTGAGTTCTTATGAAAATTTTATTAACACTTTGAAATTGAATGGGTTTAATTCAAAACAGAAAAGCATGTTTTATGTTTTTTTAGATGAATTCCAACGTTATGCTGATTTGTCTGTGATAATGAAGAATGTTTATGATAATCATAAAAACATTAAAATTTATGCTTCTGGTTCTTCTTCATTAAAAATTAAAGATCAAATTCAGGAATCTTTGTCTGGAAGAAAGCATATTTATTATTTGTTTCCTTTGGATTTTGAAGAGTTTTTGTGGTTTAAAGGAAATAAAGAAGCATTAATGCAATTAAAAAACATTGATAAATTATCTGGAGAAAATTTACAAATTGGTTTGCTTAAAAATTATTTAAATGAATTTCTTGTTTTTGGAGGTTATCCTGAAGTTGTTTTAGAAAACAACCATGAAAAGAAAGTTATTGTGTTGGAAAGCATTTTTGATTTATTTGTTAAAAAAGAATTAGTAGGGTACCTTAAATTAGGCAAAATGTTGGGGATTAAAAAATTAATTGAGTACTTGGCAATAAATAATGCGCGGAAAATCAAATATGATGAAGCTGCAGTCAAATGTTCATTAAAAGAATATGAAGTAAAAGAATACCTTGAAATTCTTAAAGAAGTATTTTTGATAAATATTGTTAGGCCGTTTTATTCAAATAAAAACAAAGAATTAGTTAAAATTCCTAAAACTTATTTTTTGGATAATGGTGTTAGGAATTTTTTCATTAATAATTTTAATAAAATTAATTTAAGAAATGATTCTGGTTTTTTATTTGAAGCATTTGTATTACAGGAATTAATTAAGTCAGGGCAAAGTAATATTAAATTTTGGCAGGACAAACAAAAACATGAAGTAGATTTTATTATTGATTTAATCAGCAGACAGATTCCAATCGAAGTCAAATTTAAAGAAAAACTAAAACATTCTGATTTCATTGGCTTAAACACATTCATAGAGAATTATAAAACAAAAGAAAATTATTTAATTAATTTAGAAGTACAGAAAAAGAAAGAAAAAATTAATTTAAAACTCCCATTCAACTTAAACAAATTAAAAAAAAATAAAAATTAGCTGGAGGAGATGTTAGTACGCTCCAGTAACATTAATTACAGTTATTGATAAACCCTAATTAATTCTTTCAACAAAATCTTTATAAGATTTGTTAACAATAAATGTGTTTTATGGATGTTAAAGCGTTTTTGTTGGATAAAGAAAGGGTTTCTGTTTTTAAGAAATTGATTACTTTTGTTCTTTTTTTGATTGCTGTTTCTATGTTTCTTAGTTTTTTTTCTGAATCAAATCCATTGATTCACTCTCTTCTTATGTTTATTACCGGAATACTACGTTTTTTTATATCTCCTGTTCTTTTTATACTACTTATACTATTTCCTGCCCCAATACCTGTAACAATTCATGGCGGGGGAGGAATCAATTTTTTTGAATATGGAGGAATTATTTTTTATTTACTTTTTTTAATTGGAGAATTAATTTACTTGTATTTATTGGCTTGTTTAATTGTTTTTGTGAAAAGGAGATTAAAGGGAGTGATGGGAAAATGAAGAAATTATTATTTGTTTTAGTTTTGTTTTTGTTTGTTAGTGCTTGTATTCAATCTGAAAATAACTTGGTTTCTTGTGAGGAAAGTATAGACTCTTGTCCTGATGGATATACTTGTTATTTTTCACAAGCTTGGCCAAAAGGAATGGCTGAACCTTATCCTCAAACAGGAGATTTATTATGTCATCTGAATTGTGAAACTAATCAAGACTGTCCCACTGAAACACCAACATGTCAATCAATAGGATTAGCAAGCCAAGGTGATATTGTAGCAATAAAGAAATTTTGTGTAAAATAGTTAAATGGATGTGGTTGAATGAAGAAATTAATTTTGATTGGTTTTGTTCAACTAACCAATTAAACCATTTCTTAACATTTTGATTTGTTAGTTCTTCAGGTTCTTTTTGAATTTGCCTAAAAACTAAATAAGCTAAACGAATTGATTTGAAAACAGTAGGTAATCGATTATTCTGTAATCTGTTTCTGTAATCCTTTAATGCATTAAATGTTTTAGTTGAAATGCGTTTGTCTTTCTTGATTTGTTCAAAAAGAGATTCAAGTTGAGAATTGAAATTATACAAATCCTTATAGCCATTAATATTTTTTATTTCTTCTTTAAAGTTTTTAGTCATTTCAAACCCACGCAAACCTGTTTTCGGGGTTTAAATATTTAACTGTAAAAAACGTAACCAGCGCGTAAGAGAGCTGGAGGAGAGATTCGAACTCTCGATCTTCCGCTCGCTACGATTCTTTTCCCATTTCTTTTCGCTTAAAGCGAAAAGCTTTTTCTTTTGGGAACGTAGCTTTTCTTTTTCTAAAAGAAAAGCTCGCTGCAGGCGAATGCATAACCGCTCTGCCACTCCAGCACAACTGTCACGCCCAGTTGGCATGCGTGCACTATCTTCGCTTTTTGGCTCGATAGTGCTTTATTCGTTGCTTTCAAATTATTTCACAAAACCTATTTTAATGCTTGTTTTTTTAGGTTTTTTTCGCAAACCTTTTTTTTTCTAAAAAAAGGTTTTTTAATGCTTGTTTTTTTTAGGTTTTTTTTGTTTTTCCTTTTTTATATTTTGTGTGCTTATTTAATTGTTTTTAACAATGCTTTAAGGTTTATTTCATATGTTTTTTCATATCCTGCATATTCAATTTGTTTAGTTCTTTTTATTATTTGTTTCTTTGTTAATTTGAATTTTTTGATTGTTGTTTTAATGTCTTCTTCATCTGCTGTGCTGAGCCTGCCGATTTTTGATGCGACAATATCTACTGGTGAAAGAGTTTTTAATTCAATTTTATTAAATTCAGGTTCTTTTATTGCAATGGTTTTTTCTTCGTAATCTGATGGTAGTTGCTGGCTGAAAATGAATCCGCCTTCAAATAAATCAATTTTGAATCCATGAGGAATTTCTTCAAGGATTTTTTTAAATTCCTGATAATCTTCTTTGTTTAAATCAAAGTCAATGTCTTTTGTTGAGTCTTTGGAATTTAAAAGAGTCAATGCTGTTCCGCCAACTGCAGTCAAAGTAATTTTCTTTGAAAGTTTTTCATCTACTTTTTTAAGGAGTGATAATAATCCTTCTTTTTTAATTTGCGCCATATAAACTCATCTTTTCCTTATAATATTCTAAAGAATCATTTGTTTGAATAAGCCATTTTTTGGCAATATTGTTTTTTGGTTTGTGATGAATTCCATTAATTAATTCTTGTGATTGCGTTTCTTTAAATAATTCAAATAATTTTATTGCTTCCATTAATTCTTCTTTTTTTTCTTTTAAATTTGCTGTGATTTCTAAGAAGTATCCTAATTGATTTATTTTACTGGTTCTTCTGGCTAAAAACAAGAGTTCCCTGTAATTTGTTTTGTGTTTTGCTAAAAGAATTGGAATAGCTAAAATATAGCGTGCATTATTGCTTTGAAGCAATTCAAGAATTAATTTTTCTATTGAAATATTTGTTTCTTGAAATTTTTTATCTGAAAACAACTCATAGCCGAATTTATTTAATGCAAAAAGAATTTCTTCTTCGGTTGGTTTTTTTGATTTTTGAATTTCAGGCGGTTCATTGTTTTTTAATGGTATTAATAGTCTGCGCCAGAACTCATAAGGCCTTGAAAAAATTATTTTATCTAAAAAACATTCTCTAGTTAAATTTTCTTGGTTTAAGAATAATTCATTATTAAATTCTTCTTGTGTTAGAATAAGCAGGTTTATTTTTGTTCCTTGTTTTTTTTCAATTTCTTTTATTTTTTCATGACTTTTTTCAATTTCTTCTTTTATTTTTTCTTTGTTTTTTTCTCTTGCTTGCTTTTCAATTTCTTCAATTGGTTTTATTTCGCTTCCAAAGAATGCAGGTGTTTCTTGGTTTAGTAAAAGAATTATTTCATAATAATTCATGTTTTTGTTTTTTTCATAGTTTATTAGGCTGATTGAGTTTGTGAATTCTCTAATTAATTCAGATTCAATTAATTCAAGAATTTCTTTTGTGTTTTCATCAAGTGAATTAAGTTTTTTTAATTCAATTCCTGCTAGTTTTTTATTGTTATTGTAATTGAAAATAATTTTCGGGGTTTTAGTTTTTCCAATTGAAATTAGTTTAAGAATTTTATCTGATGCTAATTCTTGTATCTTTGTGTATGTTAGGGAATAATGGGCATTAAGTTCTTTTGATATTTGTCTTATGGAATATTGTTTTCCGAGGTTTTTACTTAGCAATTCTAAAATCCTGAAACCCAAATCATTATCCTTATTCATGATAATATTATCATGATTTTTGATATATTTAAATGTTTTGGTTGGTTGGTAAAGAGAGGATTTACCTGTCAATGAAGCTTCAAATTCTTTTGTTAATCACAAAGTGATTAAATATATTAATTTATTCTTTCTACTACTTTGGGGATTGGACATGGATAAAATTACTTCAATTGATGAATTAAAGAAAATGGCTAATAAAATCAGAAAGCATGTAATTGAAATGGTTTTTACTGCGGGTTCAGGGCATCCTGGTGGGTGTTTAAGTTCAGCGGAAATTTTTGCTGTTTTATATTTTAATGAAATGAATTTAGATGCAAAAAATCCTTTATGGAATGAAAGAGATTATTTTGTTTTATCAAAAGGCCATGTTTGTCCTGCATTATATGCTGCAATGGCTGAAAAAGGGTTTTTTCCAATAGAAGAATTACTTACTTTAAGAAAATATGATTCAAGATTACAAGGGCATCCTGATATGAAAAAACTCCCTGGAATTGAGGTTTCAAGCGGTTCATTAGGACAAGGACTTTCAGTTGCTGTTGGAGTTGCTTTAGGTTTGAATTTAGATAAAAAATCAAACAGAGTTTATTCTTTGTTAGGGGATGGAGAATTAAATGAAGGACAAATATGGGAAGCAATAATGACTGCAGGACATTATAAGTTAAGTAATTTATGTGCTTTAGTGGATAGAAATCAATTACAAATTGATGGTTACACTGAAGATGTAAAAAAATTAGAACCATTAAAAGAAAAATGGGAAGCATTTAATTGGAATGTAATTGAATGCAATGGACATGAATTAGATGAATTATTAGCTTCATTTACTGAAGCAAGAGAATGTAAAAATAAACCTTCAGTAATTATTGCGCATACTGTGAAAGGAAAAGGAGTTTCTTTTATGGAAAATCAATGCGGTTGGCATGGCAGGGCTCCGAAAAAAGAGGAATTTGATAATGCAATGAAGGAACTGGAGGCGGGAATATGAAACTGAATCCTAAAATGAAGTTAAGTGAAAAAATTTTTTCTGAACCTGAAATGATTCCTTCACGTTATGGTTATGGAGAAGGCCTTGTGGAATTAGGGAAAAAAGATGAAAGAGTTGTTGTATTAGGAGCGGATTTGACTGCTTCAACTTGTGCGCATTGGTTTCAGGAAAAATTTCCTGAACGATTTTTTGAAATAGGAATTGCTGAACAGGATATGACTTGTATTGCTGCTGGTTTAAGTTTGGTTGGAAAAATTCCTTTTGTTTCAACTTATGGAGTGTTTTCAACTGGAAGAGCGTGGGATCAATTAAGAACAACTGTTGCTTATGCTGGATTGAATGTTAAAATTGGTTCAGCTCATGCAGGAATTTCTGTTGGACCAGATGGAGCAACTCATCAAGCATTAGAAGATATAACTCTTAGTAGAGTTTTGCCTGGAATGACTGTTCTTAGTCCATGTGATTCAATTGAAACAAAAAAAGCAACTTTAGCAATTGCTGAAGAATTAAAGGGACCAGCAGTAATTAGGTTTGGAAGGGAAAAAACTCCTGTACTTACAACAACTGAATCTCCTTTCAAATTAGGAAAAGCAGAATTATTTGTTGAAGGAACTGATGTAACAATTTTTGCTACTGGAGCAGAAGTATATTATTCTTTGTTGGCTGCAAAAGAATTAGAGAAAGAAAATATTTCAGTTGAAGTAATTAATTTACATACAATTAAACCATTAGATAAAAAAACTGTAATTGAATCAGCTAAAAAAACTGGCGCAGTTGTTACTGCAGAAGAACACCAAGTAATGGCTGGATTTGGTTCTGCAATTGCAGAAGTTCTTGTACAAAATTATCCTGTTCCAATGAAGTTTGTTGGAGTTCAGGATAGGTTTGGCGGTTCAGGTGAACCAGATGAATTAATGAAAAAATTTAATTTAGTTGAAACTGATATAATTAAAGCTGTAAAAGAAGTATTGGAAATGAAAAAACGAATTTGAAAAAATTGAGGATAAAAAAGAAATAAAAAAATTAAAAATAAAAAATAAAGAGGTTGTTTGAAATGGATTTTGCAAATAGAATAAATGATTTAGGAACTGAAACAGCTTTTGAGGTTTTGGGACAAGTAATGAAGTTAAGGGCTCAAGGAAAAGAAATAACAAGTTTCTGCATTGGAGAACCTGATTTTAATACTCCTGAAAATATCAAGCAGGCAGGAATCAAAGCAATTGAAAACAATCAAACTCATTACACTGCCAGTGCCGGATTGTTTGAGGTAAGGGAAACAGTTGCAAAATATGTGAATAAAATCCGTGGAACAAATTATTCTGCAAAAAACATTGTTATTTTGCCTTGTGCAAAAGGAGTTATTTTTTTCACTGTGATGGCTTTGGTTAATCCAGGAGATGAAGTAATTTATCCTAATCCAGGTTATCCAATTTATGAATCAGCAATTGATTTTTTTGGAGGAAAAAGAGTGGCTTTGCCAATGCTTGAAGAAAAAGGATTTTCATTTGATTTAACTGATTTGATGTCAAGAATTACAGATAAAACAAAATTAATTATTTTAAATTCTCCTCAAAATCCAACTGGAGGAGTAATTCCAAAAAAGGATTTAGAAAAATTAGCTGAAGTATGTAAAGAAAAAGGAATTTATGTTTTAAGCGACGAAATTTATTCTCAAATAATGTATGATACTGAATTTAATTCAATTGCATCAATTCCTGGAATGGAAGAATTAACAGTCATTCTTGATGGAGTAAGTAAAACTTATGCAATGACTGGATGGAGAGCAGGTTATGCAGTATGCAATAAGGAATTAGCTGGAAAATTTGAAACATTGGCAACAAATATAGTTGCCAATACTGCAACATTTACTCAGTTTGCAATAAAAGAAGCGCTTACCGGTCCGCAGGAAGAGCCAAAAAAAATGGTTCAGGAATTCAAAGAAAGAAGGGACATAATAGTTGATTTATTGAATGAAGTTCCTGGATTCAAATGCCATAAGCCTTTAGGTGCATTTTATGTTTTTCCAAATGTAACTCAAACAGTAAAAAAATTAGGTTTCAGGAATGCAACTGACTTGCAGCAGTATTTATTATTGAAAGCAAATGTAGCTGTTTTAACAAGAAATCATTTTGGCAAAAAAAATCCAGGAGAAACACAAGAATATCTGCGTTTAAGTTATGCTACAGATAAAGAAACAATCAAAAAAGGATTACAGCAAATAAAGGACGCAATTGCAAACAAAGAATTAATTGAAGAATTTAAAAAAGAAAAAGGAATTTAATTTCCTTTTCTTATTATTTTCTTTTTTCTTTGTTTTTTCTGTTTGATTTAAAATACTTTTTTAATGGATTTGTTTTATGCCTGAATTTAAAGCATTAATTTTTGACATGGATGGAGTTTTAGCTGATACTGCCTCTGTTTATTTTCCTTTAATGAAAAAATATTTGCATGAGCATTCAATTGATGTAACTGATGAAGATATTGCTCAATTGGTTGGATTTAATTTTGTGCAAAAAGTAAGGTATTTGAATGAAAAATACGGAATTGAAGTCAATCACAAGGAATTTGTTGAAGAGGTTTCAGCAAAGGCAAGAAAAGAACATTTTCATGAATTAAAGGAAGAGCCAGGCGCAAAAGAATTAATTTCAGAATTAAAATCAAATAAAATCAAAATCGCTTTAGCAACAGCCAATGGAGACAAAAATGTTGAAGTAATTTTGAAAGCAATTGGTTTAAGTGATTTATTTGATGCAAAAATCACCACTTCCCATACGACTCATGCAAAGCCGCATCCCGAAGTTTATCTGAAGGCACTGGAAGCGCTTCAGTTAAAGCCTGAAGAATGCATTGTAATTGAAGACACAGTTATTGGAATTGAATCAGCAAAAAAAGCCGGAATCAAAGCAATTGCTTTTCCAAACCAATTCAATTATCATCATAATTTCTCAGAAGCAGATAAAATGATTTCATCTTTGAAAGAACTGAATTACTTGGTTTTAAAGGATTTAGTTGAAAAGAATTTATAGTGAGAATATGGACGATTTGATGGAAGAAAAAGAATCAGTTGATTGTTCAGTTGATTTATCAAGAAAAGCTAAGAAAGGAAGATTTCAAGAATTAAAGAAAAGAGGCTTGGTTTGATTGAAACTGGCAGTTTTTTCAGATATGCATTTAGGTTATGGAAAAGGCAGTGATCGCTTTAATGAAGCCTTTTCCAATGCAGGGAAATGCTTTGAAATGGCTGTTGAAAAAAAAGCTGACGCCATTCTATTGGTTGGAGACCTCTTTAATGAACCAATTCCTTCAATTGAAGTACTTGAAAAAGCATTTGAATTATTTTCAATTCC
>JBDRGO010000019.1:0-11963 GCA_043817715.1 Candidatus Iainarchaeum sp.
GGATGAAGTTCTTACAAATGCAGTGAAAGGAATAACTGAAATGGTTACCAAGCCAGGATTAATTAATCTTGATTTCGCTGATTTGAAAACAATTTTATTAAAAGGCGGGGCTGCAATGATTGGCTTGGGTGAAAGCAATACAGAGAAAGCAGTTGATTCACGCGCATTGGAAGCAGTTGAAAATGCATTGACTTCCCCTTTATTGGATGTGGATATTTCCAATGCAAACAGGGCATTAATTAATGTTGTCGGCGGAACAGACATGACTTTAAGGGAAGCGGAAATGGTTGTTGAGGCAGTGAGCGCAAAAATCCATTCAAATGCACACATTATATGGGGTGCAATGATTGATGAACATTTACCAAGAAACCAGATTCAGTCAATGGTTGTAATTGCCGGAGGCAGATTCCCTTATTTGGATGATGTGGATTTTGATTCAAGAGACGGATTCAAATCAATGGATTTAGGAATTAAATTCGCGGACTAGAAATCCGCTCTTTTTTTATTTCTTTATATGCTAGAATATTGAAGTGATATTGAATGGGTTTAATCGGCAGTTTTATTGATGATGCAAAAAGAATTTTTACTGTTTCAAGAAAGCCTGACTGGAAAGAATTTATAACAATTGCAAAAATTACTGCAATAGGAATTGCAATAATTGCATTAATCGGCTACGTAATAATTTTTTTAGTCAATGTGCTTGGTGTGTTTTAAATAATATTTTATTTAAAAAGTTACCTTTTTATTTGTTTGCCTGTAATTATTTCTTTAGTTTAAGCCTCTTAAACTGCTATTTTTCTTTTTGTTTAATAGTGGTTTATTGGCATTTATGGAAAAAGGTGGATTAAGTGAGTTTAAATTTTTTAGGAAAATTTAAAACTTTTAATTCCTTGGAGGAATTAAAATGATTTTCACTATTCGTTCAACTGTAGGTCAGGAATCCTTGGTTGTGGATATAATCAAGCATAAGGTAAGAAAAGAAGGATTGAATGTTTATTCTTTTTGTGTTATTCCTGGATTAAAGGGATATTTTTTGATTGAAGCAGACAATGAAATGACTGTCAGAAGGGCAATTCAGGATGCAATGCATGTTAAAGGCAGAGGCATTGTTGGCGGAGAAGTAAAAATTGATGAACTGGATAAATTACTGGAATCCAAGCCATTAATGAAATCAATTAAGGTTGACCAGAAAGTTGAATTAATTTCAGGCCCGTTTAAAGGGGAAAGGGCAAAAGTAATTCGTGTAAATGATATGAAAGAAGAAGTAACTGTTGAATTAATGGAAGCCGCAGTTAAAATTCCTGTAACCATTAGAGCAGAAAATATCAGGATAATTAAGGAATGAATTTGACGGAATTAAAGGAAGTTGCAGGATAATTTAAGGAATAAATTTAAAGAGAATTAAAGGAAGCATCAGAATTAAATGAGGAAATTAAGGAGTGATGAATTATGCCGGAAATAAGTGCAATGGTTGAAGGCGGTAAAGCCACAGCAGGCGCTCCGTTGGGGCCTGCATTAGGTCCAATGGGAGTGAATATCGGAAAAGTAATTGAAAAAATAAATGAAAAAACAAAGGCATTCAATGGAATGAAGGTGCCGGTAAAAGTAATAATTGACAAAAAAACAAAATCCTTTGAAGTCGAGGTAGGAAGCCCTCCCGCAAGCTCTTTAATTAAAGGCGAATTAAAGGCGGCAAAAGGTTCAGGAAAGCCTAACCTGGAAAAAATCGGAAACTTGTCAATTGAACAGGTAAAAAAATTAAGTGAAATGAAGCAGGCAAGTCTTTCTTCAACTAATTTAAAAAAATCTGCTGCAGAATTAATCGGCACATGCAATTCAATGGGCGTAACAATTGAAGGAATGGATGCCAAAGAAGCGCAGGAAAAATTAAGAAAAGGGGAATGGGATTCTTACTTCCAATAATTTTTTCTTTTTTTTCTCTTTATTTTTATTATGTCTAGAAGAAAATCAAGAGGTTTAGTTAAAGCATTATTTATAATCCTTATAGAATTATATATTGCAATTCCTTCTCCAATTAATATTATTAATAATTTTTTAAAATTATTATTTCAATTTTTGCCTTTGTGTCCTGGTAGTTTTTGTTCTACTGAGTCTTTTTTGTTTTTGATTCCTGCTATTATTGGGGTTGTTGGACTTTATGATAGTTTTGGTAATGATTTGAAATCTTTAACTTTTATTAAAGAACAAATCAGAAAAGGAAATTTTTTATAGTTCATTATGTATAAATCAAGGGCTGCTGAAAGCGCCCTTCGCCCGCCAACCGGCGAGACGGTTGTTTTTTAAACTTTTCTTCAAACCATTTCTTAATTAAAGCCTCATTCTGAGGCCGTTTCACTGCTTGAGAGCAGGAGGTCATTAAATTGTATAAACAAAAGGATTTTGCTGAAGCCATTGCAAAGGCAAAAGAAGCATCACAGAAAAGAAACTTTTCCCAGTCAGTGGATTTAACAATTAATTTCAGGGGAATTGATTTCAAGAAAGGCTCAAATCAGATTGATTTAACAATTAATTTGCCTAATTCCACTGGAAAAACTTCGGGAGTAAAAACACTTGTTTTTGTTTCAGATACTGCATTTGCTGAAGCATTAAAAGGCAAGGCATCAAAAATAATTCCTGAAAAAGAAATTGCTTCTTTAAAGAAAAAAGATGTTGAGGCATTAATGAAGGATTATGATTTATTTTTGGCTCAAGGGCCTTCAATGCTTGTTGTTGCAAAAAATTTAGGACAGCAATTGGCGCCAAAAGGAAAAATGCCTAAGCCAATTCCGAATAATATTAATGCATTTGCTGAAATGGTTGCAAAGCTTGCAACAAGCGTAAGGGTTACAACAAAAAAAGGAAAATTCATGCCTTTGGTTCATGTAATGATTGGAAAAGAATCCATGCCTTTAGAGCAGTTGGCTGAAAACGCCTCAGTTATTTATGATGCAGTATTTGATGTAATTAACCGCTCTCCGCAGAATCTGAAATCAGTTCAGGTAAAATTAACAATGGGGCCGGTAATCAAATTAGGAAGATTGGATGAAGCGCAGGCACAGCCTGAGAAAAAATCAAAGGAGGCAAAAAAATGACCTCTCATACAAAGCCCTGGAAGGAAACACAGTTAAAGGAATTAAAGAAACTGGTTCCAAAATACAAAGTAATCGGCATAGCCAACTTAAATGAATTTCCTGCAGGATTATTTCAGGCAATAAGAAAAAAACTGAAAGGAAAAGCATTGGTTAAAGTTTCCAAAACAAGATTAATCCAGAAAGCCCTTGAAGGGACTGCATTTGATTCATTAAAGGAAAAAGCAAACGGAAAATCAGTTGCAGTGATTTTTTCTGAAATTAATCCATTTGAATTATTTAATTACCTGAAAAAAAACAAGGGACGCGTTTATGCAAAAGAAGGGCAGATAGCAGAAGACGACATAATGATTCCCGCAGGCGATTCAGGACTGCCTCCTGGCCCGGCATTAAGTGAATTAAAGAATGCAGGACTGCAGGTAAAGGTTGCAGGCCCGACAATTGAAATAGTTAAAGACAAAGTTGTAACAAAAAAAGGAGAAAAAGTCACTTCTGCTGTTGCAGGAGTATTGTCAAAACTTGACATTAAACCAATGAAAATCGGCTTGTCTTTGTTTGCAGTGCAGGAAGGAAATGAAACCTTTTTGCCGGAAGTGCTTGACATTGATGAAGAACAGGTATTTGCAAACTTTGTTTTAGGGCATCAAAAAGCATTTAATTTAGCGGTTAATTCAGCTTACTATTGTGAAGCAACAATTGAATTGCTTGTGTCAAAATCATTTAATGACGCCAAAGCAGTTTCAATTGAGGCAAACATAGTTAATTCAGCAACAATCGGAAGCTTGCTTGGAAAAGCAAAACGCACAGCGCAAAGCATTAAAATACAGGTAAAAGATTCAGTTTCAGCAGAAGAAAAAAACAAAACAGAAATATTGGCAGAGGAATCACAGGAAAAAGCTGAAGAAATTAAAGAGGAAAAAAAGGAATAATTTAGAGGTGAAAATATGGAATATGTATATGCTGCAATGCTTTTGCATTCTGCAAAAAAAGAAATAACTGAAAAAGCAGTGACAGATGTTTTAAAGGCAGCAGGAGTCGATGCAGACTCTTCACGCGTTAAGGCACTGATTGCTTCATTGAAAGGAATTAATATTGATGAAGCAATTGAAAAAGCAGCTGTTTCAGCAGTTGCCGCGGCACCAGTTGCAGCAGCAGCACCAGCAGAAGCAAAAGAAGAGCCTGAAGAAAAAGGAAAAACAGAAGAAGAAGCAGCCGCAGGATTAGGAAGCTTGTTCGGATAAACTTTTTCTTTTAGAAAAAGTTTGCAAAAACGGTTCACTCCGTTCACGAACTTTTTCTTTTAGAAAAAGTTTGTAAAAAGAAAATTTTGCAAGGAATTTGCAAAAATTCCTTTTTTTCCTTTTCTGATTCCCTTAAATTAATTATGTATAAGTAAAAAGTTAGGTTAATATATTTCATTGCTGTTTCTTTAATTCATGCGAGGGAAAGAACCTATTGCTGCAGTGAAAGAACCTATTATTAAGAAAAAACCTGGTCTGGTTGAATTATCTAACTTGCCTCCATTAGAACAAAGAAGGAGGATGCAGGAGCTTAATAGATTGCATCCCGGCATGATAAAAGAACTTAATAAATTAGATTCCCAGATTGAGGTAACAAAAGAAGAATTGCAGGGATGGAAACCTGGCGGTGTATGGGATCATGCTGACTACAGAGTGGTTAACGGGAAGCTGGATTCATTAATTAAACAAAGAGAAGAATTATTTAGTCGGATTAAAGAATTATTGGAATCATTGTAATTTCTTCTTCCCGTCACATTTTTATTCTTTTAAAGTTTATTATTTAACTGATTATTAATGAAATTAAATTCATTATTTGTTTTATTCATTTTGTTTTTTTCATTTAATGCTTTTGCCGTGATTAATCATGGTGAAATGAATATTTATGCTGTTACCACTGAAGGGGAAGGGGTAAGCGCTGATTTAATTATTGATATTGCTCCTGGCACTGGAAAAATTTTCACTTCAGTTGAGCCTTTGGTCGGCACAAGCACTCAGACAACGCAGAAAATTGCGGTTAATTTGGGAAAGAGATTCAATAAGGATTATGCTGATTATGATTATTTTTTTCAGATTAATTCAGGCGTTTCAGAAGTAACCGGCCCGAGTGCTGGGGCGGCAATGGCTTTATTGGTTGCATCGCTTTTAAGCGATAAGCCTTTTCCTGAAAATGTTTCTGTTACCGGAACAATTACTGAAGAAGGATTCATCGGCGCAGTGGGAGGGGTTTATGCAAAAACAAAGCAGGCTGCAAAAGACGGAAAAGAATTGTTTTTGATTCCGAAAGGCGAGGCATTGCAGACAGTTAAGCTTGAGGAAGGCGTAAAAAAAATTAATTTAATTGATTATGCTCCTGCTGAATTCGGGGTAAAGGTTTTGGAAGTTTCAGATATAAGCGAGGCATTGGATTATGCTTTTTCTGATTTAAGCAAATTGGATGTTAATGTTGAGCCTGCCCCTCCGTTTCCTGAATTTACTCCTGAACCAATTTTGGTAAAAGAGCATCTTCTTCCATTCAAGCAGATAACTCAGGACCAGTTAAATGAAACTGAAAAAATTATTTCTGATGCAAAAAAAGCTTTGTCAAATTCATTGATTAAGAATGGTTCAATTATTGCTTCTTTGATTGAGCTTTTGGAGAATGCAGAGGAGTCATTTAATCAGGCAAAGAATCTGAATGAATCAAATTATCTTTATTCTGCGGCGAATTATTCTTTTCTTGCAAAAATCAATGCATTGACTGTGAAAGAGATTTCTATGAATCCTGAGCTTTTGGAAAGCGATTCAAGTGCTTTGAATGAAAAGCTTTCGGAATTAAATGAAATGATTTTTGAACTTGAGCAGGATTTGAATCAATCAGTTCCTGCAAATAAATTTGAATGGTTTGTCACTGCCCAGGAAAGATTAAGCTATGCAAAGCAGTTTGTTGAAAGGCTTTCTTCAACCCATACAGTTGTTGTAGGCGGAGACAAATATGATTCGGAAATTGTTGAAATTTTAAGGGTAAAGGACTATGAATTTGCCAAATCATGGTTTGGAATTGCTTCTGCTTTTTATCAGAGTTCACAGGATGATGAATTCATTGTTTCAGTTGATTTGTTTGAAAAAGAGCCGGATGAATTGATTGAAAAAACCCAGAAAATTCTTGCAGGCAAAAAAAAATCTGAAGCAGAAGACATTTACCGGAGGCTTGATGCCGCAATTCAGGAAAAAGAGATGAAATGGCATTTAGGTTCCTTATTTGATGCTGCCTCGGCTTACGGTCTTGTGTTAGGGAATTCAATTGATTCAACTGATTCAAATACTTTAAAGAGCGATTTAACTGAAAAAATTTCTTTGATGAGGCAGGAAATGAATTCTTCTGATAAAAAATTTTTATGGGCTGAAGTTTACCTGGACCATGCTGAATACTTTTTGCTTTCAGGAAATTTTTATTTAGATCAGGGTTATGGTGCTGAAGCAATTGATTCATATAAAAGCGGTTTAAGCATTGCATTGCTTGCGGAGCAGATGTTTCTGGCTTCAGATAAAGTTAAAACCCAGTTAAGCATGCATCCTGAATTAATTTTTTCCGGAGAACATCCGGCAAAGCAAACAGCCCCTTCTAATGACTCTGGCTTTAATTTTTCAGGCACCAATTCCTTGACTGCATTATTTCTTGCATTTATTTTGTTTTTGTCTTTTCTGGTTTTGTCTTGGGAGGCATTCATTCATTCAAAAAAACATGAAGAGAAAAAACTTCACCAAATCCATGCAGTAAATGATTTAATCCAGTCATTGGATGAATCCCATGCAAAAGGGTTTGTTGAAAAAAAGCATTATGAACAGAAAGTAAATGAATACAAAACCCATTTGGAGAATTTAAGAAAAGAAGTAAAAGATGTATCCATTAAAGAAGAGCATCTGCATACAAAAAGAATTGCTTTAATTGATTCTATTAAATCCCGAATTAACGCATTAAAACAGCATTATTTTGAAGGAATAATCAAAAAAACAAAGTATGAAAAGGAAAAAAGTTTTCTTGAAGGCAGGCTTAAATCCCTTGAAGACGAATTAAAAAAAGAGGAAACCGATTCATTGGGATTAAAACCGGAATTAATTGATTTTGATGAATGAATAAACCTTAAAAATAAGGATTCAATTCACTTGGATGAATAAGTAAACTTTAAAAATGTGCGAACCATATTCTTTTTATGAATAAATCATTTCTAGCAGTTTCATTTGTTTTATTGCTTTTATTTGCTTTTTCTGCATTTGCTGAAGCAAATTCAAGTGAAACTCCTGGCTGGTTTGATAAATTCTTTGAAGATACTTTTTCTTTTTTTAAAGAATTTTTTTATGGTGAAGAATCAAAGGAGGTGGGAATAAATGGCGAAGAACCCGAGGTACAAAAGAAAATAATTATTAGATTTGAAAGCATTAAATCATTTGATCCCTTTAATGAAGAAAAAATTCCTTTAACAGTTGAAGTAAGCAAATCACTTCTAGCACATGAATATTCAATCAAATTGCTTGATTTGAAAGGAAATACAATAAAGCAATTGGAAACAAAAAATATTGGTGTTGGAACACATGGCTTTTTATGGGATGGAAAGGACTTTTTAGGGAACCTTGCAGAAGAAGGAACATACAATATTGTTTTTGATGTAATTGAAAATAATGAAAAAGCAATTGTTTCAATTAAAATAAAAGAAAAATTTGCAGGAATTCCAAGAGAAATTTTAATGCAAAAATTTCCTTGGCCTGAATCAATCGAAATAATTATTTTAGAAGATGAACCAATTAAAATAATTAAGGAAGAAATTGTTATTCCTGTACAATTAGAGATAACTAACTTGTCTTTGCCGGAAAAATATTTTATTAAATGGAGTAATGCAGAATTAGATGAAGCATATTATTATTTGGACATGGATTATTTTCTTGAATTAGTTGAATCAAAAGCTAATAGAATTATTCCAAATGAAGAGCAAGAAAAAATCTTTACTCTGTTAAGGACAGCACCAGAGAAAACAAATAAGTCAAAAAAATATATTTTAGCGCAGCTTTCAGAAAAAGAAAAAACTGAATTAAAAAAGTTAATAAATAATGAAATAATTCTTGAAAGAGAGCCCCATATAATGACTCTGCAAGTGGATTTTTCAAGTGTAGAGGATTGGGTAAGTTTACCTTACAGTGAGCTTGAAGGAAAAATAATTTTTGATTACTCTCCGTGGTTTGGAGGCACTCATTCAATTCCATTGAAAATAACTGTTTTGAATACAAAAACCAAAGAAAGAAAAAATGTTTTAGAAACAACTAATGGTTCTCAAGGAAACATGCTTAAAACAATCCACACAATTTTTGATGGTGAAGAAAACGAGCTGGAAAAAACAACAACAATTAATTCTTATGAAAGTGTTTTTGATGAATTATTAGGAGAATTTTTAACGCTTAAATCAAATGAAATAGAGCAAGTAATTAATGAAAAGAAGTATTCAGATGAAAAAATTGAATTTAATGAAAAAGGACGAGAAATCAAGAGAGAAACTTATTATTATGAAAGCGATAATTTTGGAAATGAAAAAATAATTAAAAAAGAAACTAAAACAACAAATTACAATGAAGAAGGAGAGAAGATCAGGGAAATAACAACTGTTTTTGATAAAGACGAAAAAGAAATTAAAAAAACTCTTTTTTCATCAAATTATGAAACAGAATCTGCTTCGGAAATCATTATTATTGAGGAGTTTGATGAATTTGGAGGAACTCAATTAAAAGAAATTGAGGTTGAATATAAATATGTTATTTCTCTTTTAGAAGAAACACAAAATTTTGAATTAGTTGATAGGAGTTTAAAATTAATTGAAAGAGAAACAAAAAAAATAACTTATGAAAATCCAACAAAAGAAGAAATAATTTCTGCGTATCCTTTTATTGAAGAACCAGAAAATGTTTTAGTGAGAGGAGAAGAAAAAAAGATTGTCATAACTCATTTTGATTTAGAAGATCCTGAAAAAGAAGGAGAATATTTCAGTTACCCCAAGCCTGATAAAGAAACAATTAATGAAACTGAATACTCTGCAAATGGTTCAATTAAAACATTCACAGTGAATTCAATTATTGGTGGAAGTGCTTATCAGCAAAGCAAAACAATTACTACTACAGAAGCATTGAATCGGAAGACTATTACTGAGCAATTTGATTCATATGATAAATTAATATCTAAAACAGTTGTTGAGAATAAGTTCAATAAAGACGGCTTTTTGACTGAAAGCAATACAAAATATTTTAAGTATTTTGATGAATTTGAAAAACTTATGACTGAAGAAATAGTTAAAACTCATTATTATGAATGGAATAAATCAAAAGAAAGAACAATAACTAAAGATTTTATTCAAAAAACAGTTATCGAAGTCGAATCAATTTTTGATGAAAATGAAAATTTAATAAAAAAAACTCAAGCAAAGTATGTTAATCAGAAATTTTTGCTTTCAGAAAACATTTTTTATTTACCAATTAAAAGAATAACAAAAACTAAAGAATTCAATGAATTTGGCTTGACAACAGAAGAAGAAATTTTATTTGAAATATGGAATATTGAACTAGAAGACTTATTTTTAGAAAAAACACTTAAAATTGAAAGCGAATACAAAGACAATACTTTATTTAAACAAACAAAAACTTTAATTGATTCAGACGGAGTAATAATTGATGAAACAGAATTAGTTACTTCTAATTTAATTAAAACAAGGCATTCAAATGAAACCAATTTAACTACTTACAAAAGAAATGAATTAGTAGATATTACATTAAATACAATGAATAAAGTTATTTTAACTGATTCACAAGGGAATGGAACAGAAAAAATTACTACTACTGAGATTTATGGTTATAACATAGGCTTCTCGGAACTTGAATTTGCTTCCATTAACTAATCAAAGCATTTAAATTTAATTCACTTTATTAATTAATTACTTTTAAAGGATTGATTTTAAATGAATGAATTTGATTTTATTTCTCCGTTTGATTTTAGATATATTTCAGGCAAAAAAAAGAAGCTTTATGCTGAATTCTTAAGTGAAAACGCACGCATTAAATATCAGGCAAAAGTTGAAGTTGCATTAGTTAAAGCTTTGGCGAAAAAGAAAATCTGTTCTCATAAAGTGGTTTCACAAGTTGCAAAAGCAGCTGAACAAATTTCAGCAAAAGAAGTTTATAAAGAAGAAAGAAGAATAAAGCATGATGTAAAAGCATTAGTGAATTGTTTAAGAAAAAGAGTTTCAAATGAAGCAAAACAATTTATTCATTTTTCAGCAACTTCATATGACATTGTTGACACAGCAAACGCATTACGTTACAAAGACATAGTAAACCATATTGTTTTGCCATCACTTACTGAACTTGAAAAAGAATTAATTCGTTTATCATTGAAATATAAAAAACAAATTCAAATTGGTCGAACGCATGGTCAGTTTGCTGAACCGATTACTTTTGGTTTTTTCTTGGCAAATTATGTTGATAGATTAGGAAACAGAATTAATGAAATTAAAAAAACAAGAAATGAATTAAAAGGAAAATTCAGTGGAGCAGTTGGAGCATATAATGCTTCAGGTTTATTGATTTCAAATCCTGAAGAATTTGAAAAAATTATTATGACTGAACTTGGTTTAAAGCCTCAATTAATTTCCACTCAAGTAATGCATCCAGAAGAAGTAAGTGATTTAATGCATGCCCTTATTAGTGCATTCACGGTCCTTGCAAATTTCTCTGATGATATGCGTAATCTTCAAAGAAGTGAAATTAATGAAGTAATGGAATCTTTTGATTCAAAACAAGTTGGTTCTAGCACAATGCCTCATAAAAGAAACCCAATTAATTTTGAGAATGTGAAATCCTTTTGGAAAGCATTTATGCCTAGAATGACTTCAGTTTATTTGGATGGAATAAGCGAGCATCAAAGGGATTTAACCAATAGTGCTTCTGCTCGTTTTTTACCTGAAATTTTTGCTGCACTTTCCTTAAGCGCTGACAGATTAACCAAAACATTGAAAAATCTGCAGGTGGACAAGGAATCATTGGAATTCAATTTCATTGTTTCAAGCAATTCAATTATTGCAGAGCCATTATACATTTTGCTTGCAAAATACGGGCATAAAAATGCGCATGAAAAAGTGCGTGAACTTACTTTGGACTCGCAAAAACAGGGAATTCCTTTATTGGAATTGGCTTTTGTTGACAATGAATTAATTCCTTTTCTGGATAAATTAACCAAAAAAGAATTAGAATTATTGATGAACCCGCATAAATACACTGGCTTAAGCGAAAAGAAAACAGTGAAAATATGCGGTTTTTGGAAAAAGGAGCTGAAGAAGAAATGAGTTCAGAGTATGCTAAAGCAGGGGTTGATATTTCCGCAAACAATAAATCAAATGAACTTATTAAAAAATTTGTGAAATCAACTTTTTCCAAATCAGTTGCATGCCCTGTAGGCGGGTTTGGAGGCGCATTGGATGTTTCTTTTTTGAAAAAATACAAAAATCCTGTACTTGTTTCATCAATTGACGGCGTAGGAACAAAAGTCAAGGTCGCTTCAATGATGAATAAATTCGATTCAATCGGGGAAGATATAGTCAATCACAGCGTTAATGACATTTTAGCTGTCGGCGCAGAGCCGTTGTTTTTCTTGGATTACATTGCTTCAGAAAAATTAAAGCCCTTGCAGGTTGTTGAAGTGGTTAAAGGAATTGCTAATGCATGCAGAAAAAACAAAATTGTTCTGCTTGGAGGGGAAACCGCGGAAATGCCTTCAGTTTATGCAAAAGGGGAATTTGATTTGGCAGGATGCGTTGTCGGCGTTGCTGAAAAAAAGGATTTGCTG
>JBDRGO010000020.1:0-23268 GCA_043817715.1 Candidatus Iainarchaeum sp.
AATTTTTCTTAATTTTTCTTTGTTTACTTCTCCATTCGAATCAATTATTTTTGTTCCAAAATTAATTGCAATTAATTCAATCACTTTTTTTTTCCTGTAAAGCTTTTCAACAATCTTATCTGAATCAATTCCCTTAAATCCGTGTTTCCTTAACTTATTCAGCACAGTTGTTTTCCCGCCTGAAGGCAAACCCAGCAGAACATAATTCATATACTATTAGTTCAGTGCTTAAACTAAAAAATTCAGTGGTTAACCTGCAAAAAACGCCATTAAATCGGCAAAAAATTAAGAAAATTCCTGGTTTGATTAACTAATTTTTTCCCTTGGTTTGGTTTTTTTTCTTAAAACAAAATAATTTTATGTAACTTGGTTTATTACTATTCTTGGTGTTAGTTGTTAATAGCAGTTTTTTGCTTTAAGCAGCTTCGGTTGTCTTACAAGCAATAAACCCGGGAACTTCGGTTTTCAGCTACTTTCCACTAACACCATTTTTTTTATCTGGTTCTTGTTATTTGTTTTTGGATTTTTTTTGTTTGAATTTTTTTTATTGAATTCTTCCTTGGCTATTATTATTCTTTTGTCTTTTTGCCCTTATTTATTGTTATTTATTTGTTTTGTTTTCCTTGTTCTTACATGCCTTCGGTTGATAAATCAATTTTCCGCGAATATGACATCCGCGGAATAGCGGAAACCCAGTTAAATAATGAGGCATCCGAGTTAATCGGAAAGGCATTTGGAACCAAAGTTAAAAGGGAAGGAATCAATTCAGTTTGTGTCGGAGCAGACAATCGGTTAAGTTCTCCAAGAATAAAAAAGGCATTTATTGAAGGAATTCTTTCAATAGGCGTGAATGTAACTGATATTGGAATTGTTCCGACTCCCTTGCTTTATTATTCAATAATTAAATTAGGGAAAGGCGCAGGGGCAAATGTTACTGCCTCCCATAACCCGAAAGAATTCAATGGATTTAAGCTTTCAAGGGGCTTTCTTGCTTTTTACGGCCAAGAAATAACTGATTTATATGATTTAATCCAAAAAAATGATTTTGAAAAAGGAAAAGCAAAAGGAATTTTGGAGAAAAAAGATTTATTTTCAGATTATCTGAATGAATTCACTTCAAGATTTAATTTTTCAGATGATTTAAGGATTGCAGTGGACTGCGGCAACGGCACAGGAAGTGAAACTGCAAAAACTGTTTTTAATGCATTGAATATTAATGCTGAATTTCTGTTCTGTGAATCAGATGGAAGTTTTCCAAACCATGTCCCTGACCCTGTTGTTGAAAAAAACATGAAATCATTGATTGAAAAAGCGAAAAAAGAGAAATTTGATTTAGGAATAGGCTTTGACGGGGATATGGATAGGATTGGCGTTGTTGATTCAAAAGGAAGAATGGTTTTCGGCGACCAGTTGCTTGCATTGTATGCAAGGGATTTGCTTTCAAGAAAGCCGAAAGAAAAAATTATTTTTGAAGTCAAATGCTCGCAGGCATTGATTGAGGACATTGAAAAGCATGGCGGAATTCCTTTAATGCATAAGACAGGGCATTCTCTTATTAAGAAAAAAATGGATGAAGAAAATTCTTTGCTTGCAGGCGAAATGTCAGGGCATATGTTTTTCAGGGAAAACTGGTTCGGTTTTGATGACGGATTGTATGCTGCATGCAAATTAATTGAAATTATTTCCTGTTCAAAAAATTCATTTGATGAATTAATTGATTCAATTCCCAAATTTGTTTCTTCGCCTGAAATAAGGGTTAATTGTCCGGATGAAAAAAAATTCAGGTTAGTTGAAAGCATTAAGCAGGAATTCCTTAAAACACATAAATGCATTACTGTTGATGGAGTAAGGGTTTTGTTTCCTGAAGGCTGGGGGTTGTTAAGGGCGTCAAATACACAGCCTAAAATAATCCTGCGGTTTGAGGCAAAAACAAAAAACGGATTGGAAAAAATCAAAAATGTTTTTGAGAAAAAATTAACAGAATATGGTTTTACTGATTTAAGTGAACTGAAAAGCAATAATTAATTTTATTTTGTATTTTTGCGGGATTTTATAATTTTAATTGAATAAATTCTTTTGCCAGTTTTTTATTTGAAAAAGTAAATTTATTAATACTTTAATGGTTCTTTTACTATCATGAAATATATTGTAGTCTTGTTTGCATTTTTGCTTTTATTCGCATCAGGCGCTTTAGCAGAAAATACGCCTTTTTTTTGTTCAAGCAATTCCCAATGCAATGATTCTGATCCTGTCACTCTTGATATTTGTGTCAGGCCAGGGCAGTATAGTTCAGGCTGCGCCAATCTTTCATGCACTCCGCTTTGCTCATCAAATTCTGACTGTGTTCCTGATGGAAACAATCTGGTAGGCGTATGCACCGGCATTGGAAGATGCACTGCGCAATGTGTTTATCTTCCCTCAAATACCTATAATGACGGATTATGCCAGGAATATGAATCTTCCTGCTCTGTTCCAAATGACTGTGATTCATGCTATGAAAGTGCAGCAGGTTGTCTTGAAAAAAACTGCATTGGAAACAGCTGCAGAAAAACAATTGCATTAGGCTGCTGTGGAAACGGAATATGTGAATTCAAGGAAGATTTTTCAACCTGTTCTGAGGACTGCAAGCCAAGAGTTTTGTCTGTTGATATATTGGATGATTTTTCTGCAAAAAATTTTTTCCGCGGTGATGAGGTATTTTTCCGCGTGAAGGTTGTTGCCGACGGAATACTGGCCAATTCTGCGGATGTCAGGATAAAAGGTTTTTTCGGCGAGTTGAAACTGTTAAATGACAGCGACCATAATGACGGCAGTGCCAACGATGGTGTTTTTGCAAATATTTTCAAATTGGATAAAACCATTGAGAAAGGAATTTACTCTCTTGAAATAACTGCTTCTTTTGCAGGAGTTCAGACAATTGTAAACAAAAATCTTTTTGTTGATCCGAAAATAGAAATAAACGGAGTTGTTGTTCCTTCTTCAGTCACTTTAGGGGAAGAAATGCGGCTTTCTTTCAGAACCAGAAAAGGGGAGAAAAATATCGCATCAAAAACAATTATTTCCGGAAAATTCGCTTCTTCAAACGATGTTTTTTTTAAAGAAGAACTTCTTTCTGGCGAAGACGGATTGGTTTCAGTAACCTATAGAACCAGTTTTGTTGATTCTTTCGGAGAATGGACTATTTCAGTTGAAGCAGAAGATGAATTCGGGAATCATGGTTTGGAAAATTTCAAAGTAATGGTGCTTAATCCTGATGCAACTGCTTTTTTGGATATTTCTTTGGCTAATGACCTGAATAAAAATTTTTTCCGAGGAGAAAAAATTCCTTTGAATGTCCTGGTTAAGGATGAATTAGGCGTTAAATTAACCAATGTTGAAACATATGCCATGGCTTTCGGAAAAAAAATACAATTAATTGATTTGAACGGCGGAAAATATTCTGCTGAAATAACTGTTCCGTTTGATGCTGCTGCAGGGGAAAACAGCCTGCGGATTGAATCAAGCTTGATGCAGGGAGAAAAGTTTTTTTCAGGCTCATTTTCATTCGACTTTAATGTTGAATCAGTTGATTTAACCGCAATCCTTATTTCTCCTGATAAATCAGTTGATGTAGGGGAAAAAATTAATTTTATTTTAAAGGTAACTTATCCTAACGGAAAGCCTGTTGCAGGCCCTGTTTCTTTGCCTGCTCAAATAAATGATTTGAATATAGAGCTTCTTTTTGTGGGTGACGGGATATTTCAGGCAGAATATTTGGTTGATGAAAAGGATTTTTCAGGAATTCATTTTGAAGTCAATTCAGATGATTCATATGGGAATAAAGTGGTTTTTTCTTCTGAAACAAGCGTTCTGGGATTTTCTTTTATTTATTTTTTAAGGAAAAATGCTTTGATTATTTTCATTTCTTCTGTGCTGGTTTTGGCTGTGTTTTTTGTCGCTTTCCGCCATTACTTTACCTCACAGCAGAAAGCAAGGTTAGTTAAAAGAAAAAATGAATTAATAGAGGAAGTTAAAAAGGTTCAGAAACAGTATTTTGCCGATGGGGCATTAGATAAATTAAATTATGAAAAAATTATGTTTAAGCTTGAAGCCGAATTAAAGGAAATAAATCATTTGATTGAGGAAGGCGTAAAAAAATGAGAAAAACTATTTTGCTGTTTTTTATTTTGCTGTTTTCTTTGAATTCATTAGGCTTAAGCATTGAAATGAATTCATCTGAGTTTTTTCAGGGAGATGCAATCGCTTTTTTCGGGGCATGCTCCCCAAATGAAGCGTTAACCTTGGAAGCATTTAACGGCATCAGAAAAGTTTTTTCAGCTGAATTAAAGTGTTCGCCTGAAGGAAGCTATTCTTTTGATTATATTTCTGATTTTCTTGACCCTCCTGGGAATTGGCTTGTCTGGGTTAATTCTTCTTCAGGTTCTGCAAAGAAAAAAATCTTTATTGATTCAAAAAAAGAATCGGCTTATTATTTGATTTCTTTTTTAAGCCCTTCTTCAAATGAGATTTTCCGTGCCCAGACGCTTAAATTAAGTGTGCGCATAACTGATGCAGGAAATGCAGTAAATGAAGCAAAAGTTGTTTTTTTTGGAATGAAAGGGGAAAGAAATGAAATGCAGTTTAAGGAAGGCGGGGTTTATTCCTTTGATTATGAGATTCCTTTTGATGCAGATTTAAATGAATGGGAAATATTTGTTTTAGCGGAAAAACCATCAGGCGAATCCTTTATTGGCGGAAGAAATTCATTTATTGTTAAAATTGTTTCTGCCCCTATCCTGATTGAATTCATTGAGCCTGTTTTTACTTCTTTTGATTTGTCTTCAAAAATTCCCGTTAAAATCAAGGCACAGTATGCGGACAACAATTCATTGATAGGGCCTGATGTAAAATTAACTGTAAATAAAAGAATCTTTACTTTAAGCCAGCTTTCTGAGGATGTTTTTTTCATTGAATTTCCTCCGTCTTTTGATGACCGGGGCAGTGTTGTACTGAAAATAACTGCATCTGATTCAGCAGGAAATGAAGTAACTGCTGAAAAAACAATTCAGACAACAGGTGAACTCAATTTTATTTTAAAGGAAAATATCGTGATTATTGTTATTTTGACTGTGCTGATAATAAGCATGGTTCTGCTGTTTTTCAGAAAATTCAAGGCAGCCGCAGACAAAAAATCTCTTTCAAAGAGAAAAAAAATACTGCTTCAGAAAATAAAGGAACTGCAGAAAGGCTATTTTTCTGACGGAAATGTTTCAGCAAAAGATTATAAAGAAGCTTTGGCTGAATTTAACAGAGAGTTTTCTTTGGTTGAGCAGAAGCTGGGTCATTTGGAAAAAAATAATAACTAGTTTATTGTTCTCTTTTATGTTCAGGTGTTTTTTTGGAAGAAACAAAAAAAGCAAGGCTTCTTGATTCAGTTAAACGGCTGAAAGAAGCCGGCTCAAAAAAAGAAGAAGTATTCCAGAGCCTGAAAGACATTGGCTTAAATGAAAAAGAAGCATTTGAGCTTATTAACAAAGTCTTTGCTGATGAACTTCAGGAAAGAAATGATGTAAATCCCTTAAAAGAGAATTCTGCATCTTCTGTTTCTGAAACGCAGAAAGAAAAAACAGTTTCTAAAGAAATTCCTGAAAAACATTCTTTTTTTGAAAAAATTCATTTATTCAAGCGCAAAGAAAAAAAGGAAAAAAAAGCTGAAAAAAATCAAAAAAATTCAGCATCAGAAAAACCAAAAGAAATTAATTTTGCTGAAGAAGGAAAAACTTCTGAAAATGAATTGAAAGAAAAAATGCCTGAAATTTCCAGACAGAAAAGCAAGCAGTTTAACCTGTTTGAAAAAAAGGAAGGAATTTCTTCAGGAAAAGTAATGTTCAGGCAGGTTCTGCCTGTTAGGGTAAGCAGTTTTGATAAATTAATTCAAAGAGGCGGGCTTAAAAGAGGGGATACAATCCTTTTAAGCGGCGGATGCGGAACAGGAAAAACAACTTTTGGAATGCAGTCAATTTATTACGGTGCATTGAGCGGTGAACGCGGAGTTTACATTACCTTAGAGGAATCAACGGAAAAAATCCGCGAAAACATGAAGGAAAATTTCGGCTGGAATCTTGAAGAGCTTGAAAAAAAAGGATTGGTTGCGGTAATAAGCGTTGACCCGTTGAAAATTGCAAGGTCAGTTGAGGCTGCATTAGTGCAGAAAAGAGGAGGGCTTTACATTGAAAGCGCGGAATTTGATTTGTCAAAGCAGTTCAGCATTCCATTCACTCCTGACAGGGTGGTATTTGATTCCCTTTCTGCTTTGTCAATTGCATTTCAGGAAAATGACCAGGGCTACAGGCAGTATTTAAGGCATTTGTTTGCAACCTTTGAATCATTTGGTTCAATCAATATCATGCTTGGGGAAACCGAGCAGGTTCCTGGCGTTTATTCCCGTTCAGGAATAGAGGAATTTTTGGCAGACGGAGTAATTGTTTTTTACAACATTAAGCTTCATAACCTGCGCCAGAAGGCACTGGAAATACTTAAATTAAGAAGCTCAAACCATGAAAAAAGAATCATTCCTTTTTCCATTACTGACAATGGAATGGAAATTTATGTTGATGAAAATTTATTCAAGGAAGTAGGATAAGATTTAAAGCAGGATAAGATTTATTTTCTTTTATTATTATTTTCTTTTATTATTTTCCATCGCGATTGAATCTTGCAATGTCAATGAATTCATCAACAAACAATCCAAGCTCCTCTATTGCAGGGTCTTTTTCATCGCTGTAAAGGATTGTTATGAAAAAATCTGATTTGCTGGAATCGGTTTTTTCCATCAATGAATGAATAAACCTTATTGCTGCATTATGTTCTTCATAAACCAGCAAAGTTGAAGCCGAATCCAGAATAAACATGTCCGGTTTCTCGTTTTCAATTACTTTGCTTACTGCCAGGCTTATTTCAATCAATGAATTCGGTGCGGAAATAAATATTTTATTCTGCTCATGCTTCTGTTTCAGTTTGCTTTTGTTGCTTACTGCATCAATGAAAAAGAATTTTTTTGAATCAATCTTATTTTCCTCAAATGAAGCAATAAGGTGCTCTGAACGCTCATTCAATGTAATGTAACAGATTTTATTGTAGTTATTCACAATTCTTTTAATCATTAAAATAATGCTTTCTCCGTATTTCTGGTTAGGGACAACCAGCACAATGTTTTTTCCTGTTGAAGCCATATCAAGCCCTGTTTTTTATTTAGGCATTAATTGAATTTAAATGCTTTGGTTTTAATGCTTTGGAAAGCGGTTTATTGAATTAAAGGTTTTGTTTTTAATTGATTTGCTTTTTTATGATTTAGAAAAGTGGTATTATGGCAGAAACCATGAAATCAAAGCCGGTGGAATTCAAGAAAATGAAATCAGGCATTTCCGGGCTGGACGAGCTTCTGGACGGGGGAATTCCTGAAGGAAATCTTGTTGTTTTAAGCGGGGACCCAGGAAGCGGAAAAACAGTTTTCTGCTGGCAGTTCCTTTATGAAGGCGTAACAAAATACAACGAAAATGGAGTGTATATTTCATTGGAGGAATCAGTTGATGCAATCCTTGAAGGCGCAATGGAATTCGGATGGGATTTCCAAAAATTAATTGATTCAGGAAAAATGAAAATTGTCGTTGTTGAATTATATGATTTTGACAGATTAAAAAATTTAATTGAGGACACAATAAGGTCAATTAACGCCAAAAGGGTTGTGATTGATCCCGGCGTTATTTTCAGGCTGTTTTTTGAAAGGGAACTGGATGCAAGGAAAAGAATTGTTTCATTAGGAAAAATGCTGAAGGAAATTGACTGCACCACAATAATTACAAATGAAATTGCATTGGATAAAACAACTTCATTATATGGATTGGAGGAATATGTTGCCGACGGGGTAATTTTGCTTTACCATACAAGGCATGACAACCGCTTCATCAGAAGCATAGGAATACTTAAAATGCGGAATACAAAAATATCCGAAAAACTCAAGCCAATAAGAATCACAACTGACGGCGTTGAGATATTGATTAAATCTGAATTGTTTTCTTCAGAGGAGTGAGCAAATTGAAAAAAGAGCAGGGCATAAATTCAATTCAAAAGAATTCCTCTACAGGAATATCTGCGGAAAAATTCGAGGCGCTTTTGTCTGTTTCAAATAAATTAAATATATTTATTGAAAACGAAATTAAATCAATCCCTTTCGGGATGGCTGCATTATTTGCAGTTGATTCATGCAATTACTCTCCCTTGCAGGATGAACTGCTTAAAAAAATTTCAGGTTCTGATTCGATTTATCTGACTGTAAACAAGCCTGCGGCGTTTTTGAAGAAAAAAATGCAGGAAATGAATGCATCTTCTGAAAAGGTTTTTTTCATTGACATGATAACCGGGCTTACTTCTGAATCAGGAAAAAAAGAAAAAGGGGTTTCATTTATCGGCGCCCCCTCGGAACTGGTTGAATCAATGCTTGAAGTTGACAACGCCTTTGCTGTTTCAAATAAAAAATTCATTGTATTGGATTCAATTTCAACTTTACTGGTTTACAATGACAAAAAGGCAGTTGAAAAATTTATCCATTCATTAATTTCAAAAATAAACAATTTCAATTCAATTGGCTTGCTTATTGCTGTCAATTCAGAGAATTATTCTGATAAAATAAAAAGCTTAGAGCAGTTCTGCGACAAAATAATAACTGTTAAAATTTAGATATGATTAATTTAATAAATGTTAAAATTGAATTTACAATTGGCTTGATGTTAAAGCAGAATTTAAAATAAATTTGATGTTGAAATAAATTTGATGTTGAAATAAATTTGATGTTGAAATAAATTTGATGTTGAAATAAATTTGATTTAATTTTAAAATTGAATAAAGAGGTGTTGAATATTTTTCCCGGAGGAATGAATCCAGAAAACATGAAAAGAGTAATGAAGCAAATGGGGATTAAAACAGAGGAAATACCTGCAAAAAAAGCGGTGTTTGAGCTGGAAGGAAAAAACTTGGTGATTGAAAACCCGCAGATAACTGCAATGACTGTGCAGGGGCAGAAAACATATACTGTAATGGGAAACACGGTTGAAGAAGCAAAAGAATTGGAAATCCCGAAAGAAGATATTGAAATGGTTTCTTCAACTGCAGGGGTTTCAGCTGAAAAAGCTGAAAAAGCACTAAAAGAAAGCAGCGGGGACCTGGCAAAGGCAATTGAAGAATTAAAGAAATGAATTATTAAAAATGAATTCTTCTTTTTGCATTAATTTTTCTTTTAATTCTTCTATTTTTCTTTTTATATTTCTTTTATTGAAGCCGTGAGGCAGAATACTATCCGCTCTTGAGCGGTATGTTGAATGCCGTCTCGCACGGCTTTAAACTTTTTCTTTTTTTATCCTCTGCTAGTGCAGCATCGTCTTTGGCTGCACTAGGAGGAAACAACTATGTTAGATATGAGTAGTTATCAAAATATAAAACCAAAAGACAGGAGAAGAAGTTCGTATCATTTGGTTTTTGTTCCAAAGTATAGGCGATGTATGTTCAAGAAGTCAGTGAATAATGCAATAGTAAGGGAGTTGCTAAAAGCAGTGTTTGAAAAATATTGTAGCAAACTCCATGCATTGGAAGTTGCTCCAAATCATGTGCATGCGTTTGTTGAAATATCAAATAAGGTCAGTGTCTGGCAAACAATAAGATCAATAAAACAAGTTTCAGCAAGACTGATATTCAAGGCAATACCAAAATACAGATTGACTTTGAGAAAAGGAAGGTTTTGGAGCAGGTACACATTCTATGAAAGTATCGGAAAAGTGACAGCAAGTAAAATACAAAAATACATTGAAGAATCGCAAGTTAAACACATTGATAATAAAAGTTCATAACAGTGCTGGCGCTCTCGAGCGCCAGGAATCTACTTTTTTTAATTTATTTTTTTTGTTTTTGAATTATTCTATTGTTGTTTCTTCTGGGTTTTCTTCGGCCATAATATATTCTGCTTTTCCCCTTATTCCATAAAAGAACACCTGCAGTGAAACAGTTTCGCCTTTTTTATGCCCTAAAAAAACCATTGCCTCGAAGTTTCCTTTCTCTAATTCAAAGCTTTCATTCAAGTCCTCTGAATAAATTGAATCTGCATTAATTATTGCTTTCTGCATTGCTTCGCTTTCAAAATCAATTGACTGCATTTCCTGAATTGTTTTCTCCGCAATTTCCTGAATATTTGCCCCTTCATTTAATGTTAAAACACTTGTAAAGGAAACTTTTGGTTCGCTTAATTCCTTTAAATCAAATTTATTTAATTTTTCATTCAGTTCTGAAAGGAATTCCTTTTGGTTTTCCCCGAAGTATTTTATTAATGCAGTTGATTTGTTTTCATCAAATTCGAACACGCCTTCTTTTTCCAGAACAAATTCATTCAAGTCAGCTATCTGGTTTTCTTCAATTGAATTGAATTCTGCCTTGGTTAAATTTCCTGTGCTTATAACCTGTGTTTCTGATTTTTCCGCTCCGTCAATTTCTTCCATTAATAAATCAATTTCTTCTTCACTGGAAAAAGCAATAAGTTTTCCGGTTGATTTTACTTTAAGTTCATTTGCCAATTCATTTAATTCAAATTCTTTTTCCAAAAAAACCTGTTTTGGCTCGCCTGTCAGGTTTTTTTCCTCAAATGCAGTCTGACCCATAGCCCTGTTTTCGGCAAGGCTGGCATCCAGCGACACAATCAATTCATCATCCTTCATTGTCCCTATTGACAAATAAGCATTGGTTCTTGTTTCTTCAAATTCATGCTCTTTGGTTAAATTCAAATCAGCATTAATTAAAGTAATTTTTTTTGGAATGTTTACAAGCCCTTGTGCAATCCCTTCAACTGAATCCAGATAAGTTGTTTTTGCCTCTATTTCCTGCATTAATCCTGCCGTAGTTTTGCTTGAATCAAATGAAACAAATGCAATATAATTCATTCCGCCTGCCAATGCAGGATTTTCCAATCCTGCATATTTTGAATTAATCTGCCTTACTCCTGAAATTGATTTAATTTCAGAATCAATTCTGCCTATGTCTGTTTCTTTTGTATTCCCTGAAACAATCACTGAATTAAATACCTGAATTACTTTTGCCTCAATTCCTTCTGCCTTAAAAGGAATTGAGCTTGGCACAATATCTGTTGTATCTGTTGGCTGCTGCGGGCTTTGGTCATCTGACTTGCTCCATAAAGCAAAACCCAAAATTGAGCCAATCATTAAAATCGCAATAAATATTGCGCCTAACTGCTGGGAAGTTATTTTCATCAAAAAACACCTTATAATATACTATAACAAAATATCAATACTAGAAATGCAAACTAAACCTTTTTAACTCTTTTACTGAAAGGAAATCTTAAGTGAACTTAAAAAAGTGAATTAAATGGAAAAAAATGACATTCTTTTGGTTGAATTAACCGGAAAAACAGAAGACGGAAAATTAATTGAAACAACAGACAAAAAAACCGCAGAAGAAAACAGCCTGGATGTTCAGCAGCTGATTTTCAAGCCAAGAATAATAATCCTTGGAAAAGACCCGCTGTTGCAGGGGATTGAAAAAGCGCTGTTTGAAATGAATGAAGGGCAGGCAAAAGAGCTTGAGATTTTTCCTGAAAATGCATTCGGAGAAAGAAAAAGCGAATTGATAAGGATTATCCCCTTAAAAATATTTAAGGAAAACAAAATGGCTCCTTTTCCTGGAATGGTTTTAGAGGCAGATGGAATGCATGGAAAAGTCCAGACAGTTTCAGGCGGCAGGATAAGGGTTGACTTCAACAATGAACTGGCAGGAAAAAAAGTATTTTATAAAATCAAAGTGATTAAGAAGCTTTCTTCCGACAAAGAAAAAGCACTGGCATTATCTGAAAAATATTTTCCTATAGAAAACATTAAAGCAGAATTTGAAAAAGAAACATTAACTGTTTCATTGCCTAAAGAAATGCCGAAAGAAATGAATTAATAAAGAAATTTTTTGAAAAAGAAGTCAAAGAATGCTGTAAAACAGTAAAAGAAGTGAAATTTGAGGAAATCACGGAAAAGAAAAAAGAACCTGCTGCAGAAGCAAAAGAACACAGAGAAGCAACAAAAGAAGCTGAAACAGAAGCAAAAAATCTGAAACAGAGAAAAAAGAATTAAATGCAGAAAAAAGAATTCAAATTTGAATCAAGAATTAACTGCAAAGGCAAAAGAGGGAAAGAAAAGCAGGAATTAATTTCAAATAAGAAACCGCATATGAGGTTTTCTTTTCCTTTAAACTCAAGCCTTTTAAATATTTGTTTTCAAGATATTGTTAGTTTTTTAGCTAATTATTGATGCTATTATGCTTTTCTTTTATGGTGAATTTGATTGGAAAAAGACATTAAGGATATTAAGACAGGCACCACGACGGTAGGGATTAAAACAAGGGACTGCATTGTTCTGGCTGCAGACCAAAGAGCTTCAATGGGAAACCTTGCAATTGATGAGGATGCTGAAAAAATATATAAAATAACTGACTGTTTGGCAGTAACCAATGCAGGAAATGTAGGGGACTCCCTTACAATAATCCGTTTTCTTAAAAGCCATGCGAAATTATATGAAATCGGAAGGGAAGAAAAATTAACTGCCAAGGCAGCAACAACATTTCTTTCAAACATATTGAATGCAAACAGATATTATCCATTCATTGTTCAATTGGTTGTAGGCAGTTTTATTAACAAGCCAGAGCTTTTTGAACTGACTCCTTTCGGAGGGTTAATAGAAAAAGACAAATACGCTGTTTCCGGTTCAGGAACCTATTTGGCTTTGAATACAATGGATTTAAATTACAGGGACAATATGGCTGAAAGCGAGGCAATTGCTTTGGCAATTCAGGCAGTCAATTCAGGAAAAAAAAGAGACATTTATTCAGGGGGAAACGGAGTCACTGTTGCAGTAATTGATTCAAAAGGGACAAGGTTTTTATCAGAAGCAGAAAAGGAAAAATTTAGCGTCGGTTCAAAAAAATAACCTGGTTCAAAAAATAATTTAATTCAGGAATTCATTCAATTAGGAATTTTAGGGAATTTAATTCTTGCTTAATTTAAATTTAATTTATTTTTACTTAATTTAAAAGGTTTTTTTAAATGGAAACAGAGACAGATTACTTAAAAGAAATAACTGAATTTATAAAAGGAATTTTGCCGCAGGAAGCAATGATTTCAAAAATTGCGCTGGAAGGCCCGGAACTTGTCATTTACACCAAAAACCCGAAAGTTTTTTTTGAAAACAACGGATTTGTTTCACAGATTGCATCCCAATTAAAAAAAAGAGTAATAATCCGCACAGACAAAAGCCTTATGATTGAAGAGGAAAAAGCCGAAAAAATCATAAAAGAAATTGTTCCGGAAGGCGCGCAAATCAAATCAATTCTTTTCAATCCTGGATTTTCAGAAGTAACAATTGAATCCATTAAGCCAGGGCTGGTTATTGGAAAAGGCGGGGAAACAAGCAAAAAAATTGTTCTTGAAACAGGCTGGACGCCGAACATAATCCGCGCTCCGATAAATGAATGTGAAATACTTAAAGGAATAAGATATCATTTGAACAAAAACGGGTCAGATAGAAAAAAATTCCTTGAAAAAACAGCTGAAAAAATTTATGGAGAACCCTCCTCTCCAAGCTGGGTAAGAGTCACTGCATTAGGCGGATTCAGGGAAGTTGGAAGAAGCTGTGTTTATGTTGAAACAATCAAAACAAAAATATTAATGGACTGCGGAATAAATGTTGCATCAAAAGAAAACGCATATCCTTATCTTGAAGCATTAAGATTTCCGTTGAATGAATTAAATGCAGTTGTTGTAACCCATGCGCATCTGGACCATTCAGGAATGATTCCTTATCTTTTCAAAATGGGTTACCGCGGGCCAGTGTACTGCACTGAACCAACTCGCGATTTAATGGTTCTGCTTCATTTTGACCTTATTGATGTAATGCTTAAAGAAGGAAAAGAACCGCCTTACTCTGAAAGAGACATAAGGGAAATGACAATCCACTGCATTACAAGAGAATACAACGAAGTAACTGACATAGCCCCTGACATGAGGCTGACTATGCATAATGCTGCGCATATTCTTGGAAGCGCTTCAGTGCATCTGCATATTGGGGACGGAGGCCATAATTTAGTTTATTCAGGAGACATAAAATATGGTTTTACAAGGCTGTTCAACAACATTGACATGAAATTATCAAGGCTTGAAACACTGATAATTGAAAGCACTTATGGTGCAAAAGAAGACATTCAGCCACAAAGACCTGAAACAGAGGAACGTTTCCTGAAAATAATGAAAGAAATACTTGAATCAGGAGGAAATATTTTAATACCTGTTTTTGCAGTAGGCAGGGCACAGGAAATAATGCTTGTAATAGAAAATTTTTACCGCAGGGGCTTTCTTCCAAGAGAAACAAAAGTTTATGTTGATGGAATGACAAAAGAAGCATCCTTGATTCATACTGCTTATCCGGAATACTTAAGAAAAGCAGTTCAAAGAAGAGTGCTTCAGAATGATTCCCCCTTTACCTCTGATTTATTCCAGGTTGCAGACCCTTCAAAAAGAGATGAAATAGCAAGCCAGAATTCAACAATTTTAATTGCTTCAAGTGGAATGCTTACCGGCGGACCATCAGTACATTATTTTCAGGCACTGGCAGAAGATCCGAAAAACGCATTATTTTTTGTCGGATGGCAGTCAGAAGGCTCTCTTGGAAGAAAAGTTCAGGGCGGGCTGAGTTCAATGCCTTTATCTTCAGGAAATGGAAAAGGGACAAAAGAACTCAAAATAAACTTAAGAGTTGAAAATTTTGAAGGATTTTCAGGCCACTCAGACAGAAACCAATTGATTGCATATATCAAAAACATGAAATCAAAACCGAAAAGGCTGATTGTAGGACATGGAGAAAAAAGCAAAACACTTGAATTCTCAAAATATGTTTCAAACAATTTGGCAATTCCATCAGTTTCACTGAATAATTTAGATTCACTAAGGCTAAAATAAAACAAAAACACTTTTTCCGAAACAAAAAAGAAGCTTCCAAAAAAGCACATATACATAATCTTGTTTTTTCTTCTTTTTTGAATTTTCTAATTTAACATAATTTTTTTCAAATATACATAAGAGAAAAACCCTATTTGGGCTTTTTTTTCGAAAAAAACGATTTATAATCAAATATACATAAAATAAAACCATTAGAGAGGTTTTCTCGCCGAAAAGTATTTAAATAAGTTAATTTCTCTTATTATTAGTTTTTTGATAAGGGTGTTTTTGTTGGCATTTAGATTCTCTAAAAAGGATTCTTCCCTTGATTTAATGGATTTGCATGCTCTTGAGCTTTGCGAATTCCTGGATAAAGGAGGAAAATCTTTGAATGATTCTGCCATGGCTTTAAGTTATAGATTCAAAAAACATTCTTAACTATCTTGTTGGGCTTTCGGGCCCAACCCACCCCCTTATTTAAATTTTTCAGTTTAAATTTAGTTAATGATAATTATAATTACCGGCTCTCCGGGAACAGGAAAAACAACCATTGCGCGGGAACTGTCAAAAAAAACACAATTTCCTGTAATAAATGAACAGAAATATGCTTTGGCGCATAATATTGGCTTATTTGACCCAAAAACAAATGAGCTTGTTGTGCCTCTTGATTTATTGGAGAAATCCCTTTCAAAACACCTTCTTGGATTGAAATCAGTGATTCTGGAAGGGCATTTGCTGTGCGAAATGGCTTTGAATGCTGATTTATGCATTGTTTTGCGCATAAATCCTGATGAACTGGAAAAGCGCCTGAAGCAAAGAAAGTATTCTGATGAAAAAATTCTTGATAATGTATTCTGCGAGCAGACTGGTTTTTGCCTTGAAAAAGCGAAAGAAAATTACTTATACATAAAAGAAGCTGTTTCTTTTCCTTCAATCAGGAAAACAGTCAATGAAATACATAAGTTTATTAAAGAAATTAACTAAATTTAATTCTTACACTAATTAATAAAAATTGATTTCACTTAATGTTATTGAATCATTTTTTTTTGGGGGTATTTTTTTGCTTAAATTAAATTTCTTTTTAGCTGTTTTTTTGGTCTGCATTTCATTGAATGTTTTTTCGCAGGATATTGAAAGCAACCAGTTTACTTTTTCTTCTTTGGGTTATGGCGATTTTTCTGCCGATAAAATCGATTCAAACAGATGTTTTTCATTTGATTTTGTCTCTGATTATGATGCCAGACTGGTTCCTGTGATTTCCCTGCATTTGGGTTTTTTCGGACAGGAAAAAAATTTTTCTGAAATAAATGTTTTTCTTAATGGAACTGATTTGGGAATGTTTTCTTCTAAAAACCTGCTTTCAGTCAATTCAGGAGAAAATTATTTTGACGGCTGGCTTAGAATAATGAATTTCAAGGAAAAATTAATTCCTTCTGAAGTAAATGAATTAAGCATATGCATTATTCCTTCACAGGGCGCGCCGCAAATAAGCCTTTTTTCAGATTCATTTATCGGAAACTTTTTTTCCCCTGACCTTTCCAGAGAAAATTCATTTGAAATGAATTTATTGGGCGATGCAGTTGCAGGAAAAGACCTGCTAGTGAAGGTTACTTTGCGCAATTATGGCTCTCAGGAACAGGAAGTAACTGTTACTTATAGAAAAGATGAATTAGAGCACAGGACTCCCTGGGTTAAATTTGTTTCAGGGCAGAGTTCCTTACGCGGAGTGGTTCCTTCTTGCACTGAATTTGATGAACTTGACTGCGTTGTTCCTGGAGAAAAAGACTTTTCTTATTTGGTGAGAATTTCAAAGGCAAACCCATTGATGATTCTTCCTGCAATACTTGTTTATACGAATTTTTTCGGGGAAAAAATGGAAAAAATCGAATCCAATAGATTGTATCTGGAGGTTAAAGCCCCTCCGGTTGAACTGACTCCATTTATTGAACTGGAAAAAGAAGAATTTTCTGCCAATGAGGCAATTCCATTTAAAGTGATAATCCAGAATGAAGGGGTAATTGATTCTCCGCAAATTCAGCTGAATGTTTTTTCAGATGAGCTGAATTTAAATGAATCAAACCAAATCCAGCTTCTTAATTCAAGGGAACAGCATGAATTTCTTTATTCAGTTCAGCCCTCTGCAACAGGAACTTATTCAATTCACTGCACTGCTTTAATTCCTGATTATGAACTGGAATTTTCCTGCACTGACGCTGCAATTAAAGTAATTGAGCCGGAATTGCCGATTGAATTGATCGGCGGAGGGGCATTGCTGTTAATCTCGGTAATTGTGTTTGTGTACTTTTATTGGATTAGAAAAAGCAGAAATTAAATTAATTGCTTTGCATTGGAAAAATCAATTAAATTAATTCAATTGAAATTGATTTTATTTGAGTTGAAAGAAATGTTTTTCTCCCGTGTTTTTCTTTTTTAATCAATCCAATTTCTTCAAGTAAAGCATTATCCCTGCTTATTGCTTCCTGTTTTCTTTTCAAGGCATGCGCTATTTGTCCGACGGTTTTCTTTTGTTTTTTGTTCTTTAAAAGATACTGGAATAATTCAATTCTTTTAGGTGAAAGAACGCTATATATGTTTTCCGAACCCTTTAAGTAAATCGTATGTGTTCCCGCTAGTTCTTTTCTAGGATTTTCATATGCATCTTTAATGTCTTTCAGCATATTTCCGCCAAGTTTTATTATTAATTTCGTCATTCAAACCACTTTTAATATATAACCTAAAATGTTATATAAAGTTATCTTTCAAAAAACTTTAATTTGTATGTTTTCCAGTTTTTTCTTATTTGTTCAGTGAGTTCTTCTATTGTTTCAAAACTTTTTTCTTTATTCAAATATCTTTTTTCATTTGTTTTGAAATTGTGGATGTGTAATGGTTCGGTTTTTCCACAATCAAATTTTATCGCTTCTTTTATTTTTGTGCCTGTTTTTGTTTCATAAATCACTGCAAATTTTTCAACTTTTTTGAAATCTTTTGAATAAACAATTCTGTTTAATATAAAATCTTCTTCACTTAATTCTTCAGTCCAAGAAACAGTTCTTTCATTCATTCAATTCCTTTGTTTAATTTCCTTTTCTTATTTTTGTTCATTGATTTTCCCAGATTCTCCTAATCTTCATTTTCTTTTTCATCTTATTCTTTTTCTTCAATTCCTTTGATTCTTCTTTTCTTTTTCGGCTTCTGTTCCTGCTTTTTTTTCCAGTAATTGAATCCAATCACTCCGCAAATTACAAGAATGAATGGAATTATTGTCAAGGGAATGAATTCAAGCGAAATTTCCCCGTTCTGCGTGAGGCCGATTAAAGCAGTTTTGCTTAAAGCCATTGCCTTAATGTATTTTTTTTCTTCAATTGCCTTTCTTGCCTTTTCAATTGTTTCCTGGTCAGAACTTTTGTTTGCCGCAAGATTAAACTGAGTCAACGAATCCTGGATTATTTTTTCCAGTGCAAGGGAAACCTCTTCATGCATTGAATTTATTTTTTCAGTTTCTTTCGGATATTTATCTGCAAATTCATTTATTTTTTCCAGTGCCTCAAATTCAAGCCCTTGTTCATGCAACAGGATTATTTCATTTATCTCCGAAACAATCTGGACTGAACCCATTCCCTGAATTTCTTTTTCAATCACCTCAATCCTTTCCAGTGTTGTAGGCGGGGCATATTGCATCACTTCCTTCAGTTCATCCAAATCCTGGAGCATTTTTTTTAATTCAGAAAGCTTTCCCTGCAGCTCCGCAATTTTTTGCTTCAATTCCCTGAGTTTACTTAATTCTTTTTCAATTTTCTTTTTTATTTCAGCTGAAAGCAGTTCCTCCAGCTCATTTGTATTTTCTTCCAGTTCATTGATTAATTCAAACGCGCTGCTGTTTTCTGATTTTACTGCCTCTTCAAGCTCTTTTTCAGTTGCATAAATTTTTTCTTTCAGCGAAGAAACATTTTTGCTTAACCCGAATGCCTTCGCCTTTTCAATAAGTTCCTCTGCCTTCTGCATTAATTCCTCTTTTTTTTCCTCCACTTCATCAATTGAGCCTGCATCAAATGGATTCAGTATTTTTCTTCCTGCGCTTAAAAGAAGGCTTTTGGCCAAATCATAATCTCCTTTTTCTTTTGCAGAATCAGCATCTGCCAGCATTTCCTGCACTTCATTTCTCCATGAAAGAACCCATTCCCTGCTTTGCGTTTTGCTTAATTCTTCAGTCTGCTTATCCAAATCCTGTTCAGATTTAATCCTTAAGGAAAAATATTCCTCTTCCTTTATTTTTTCCTGATTTTCTTTTTCCGAAACATCTTTTGCTTTTTTATTTATTTTATCAAATTCCCCGATGTTTTTCTTTGAAGGGGCGAATCCCTGCTCCAATGCATTTGCCTCTTCCGCAAGCTCCTGTTTTTCATTTCCTTGAATTGAATCAATCAGTTCCTTCAATTCCCTGAATTTTCCCTCCCAATAAAATCCGCTTTCATCTGCTTCCAATGAAATAAGTAAAATTCTTTTTTCATTCTGCAAAAGATTTTTTACTAAAATATTTATTTTTCCCTGCCTGACTGAAATTGACGCATTTTCATATGGCTCATTAAAATATGCTTTTTTTATCTCGCTGTTAACCACTGTTTCAGGGACAAATTCAATGGAATCAATTTTTTCTGAAAGCATATTCTGAATGCTTATCTTTAATTCATATATTGCTTCTGTGTTTTCCCCTGTTTTATTCAGTATTTCTTCATTCAATTCTATCGGTTCTGAAACAGAGTAAAATATTTCTGCCTTGTCCTTGTTTTTGGCTGATTCCAGAATAAATTCCAGGTTTCCTTCATTGTTTTCAAATTCAACCAGTTCCTTATTGAATAAAACAGTTATTTCTTCTGCTTTTTTTCCCTGCCCCAGCCTTGTCTGTACCAAAACCGAATTAACCTGCATTGCTGCATTGAATTCAATTATTTTCTGAAAAACAGCTTTTTCCGCCTCAATTGAAACCATTTCCTCTGATTCATCTGCCTGGATTAAAACAGCAGTGCTTTTCAATTGAATTATATTCGCGCCTTCTGAAATGCTTCTGCATTTAAGCACAAGCTTTTCATTAAATGAAATAATTTCACAGTTGTCTGAATGGATTATTTCCGGTTCAGTTAATTTCAAAGAAAATTCCAGAAAAACCTCTTTATTCAGTTCAATTGAAGGGTTATTGAATGAAATTCTTGCATTGAATTCTGATTCCTTTCCGGCAGTTATGTTTTCCCCTGTTGATTCAATCAATGCATTTTTTTCAATGAATTTAATTAATTCTTCCCTGAAAAAATTCTTCGCCTCTTCCAGAACTGAACTGATTTCATTCAAAAGAGATGGTTTTTTCAGAAAATTTAAAAAATTCTTTTTTTCAAGAAACGGCTTAAAGAAACTGTTTTTTTCATTGAAATAATTTTTTTTCACTGAACCTGCATCAGGAAGTTTATTTATTCCTGATGTGATTTCCTCAAGTTCTGATTGTTTTTCCTTGAATTCAAGAAATTCATTTCCCTGCATTACTGCAGAATAAATGCTTTCCCTTAATGCACTGCACTGGCTTAATGCATCAACCGCATTTATTTGGCCGGTTAGCCTGTTTGCAGAGGAAGAAAAGCTGGACATAATTTCATTTGAATTAATCAGTTCCAGCACTTCTTCCCTGCATTTCTGGAATTCAAGGGAGGTATTTTCAATGAACAAATCTTCATTTTCCAGCGCATTCTCGAATTCAATTGATTTATTTATCACAGGCGGGCAGAGCAAAAGCTTTTCATCAATTGATTTTTTTGAATTAAATCTTGCAATAACATATTTCAGCTGGCTTAAAACCGCGCCAGCCGCTTCATTCAATCCTGTTTCGCTGACTGAATTTGCCCTTTCGCTGATTGAACTGATTTTCTCTTCGCATAAAAAAGAAAGCGATTCCTTTTCCTCATTCAGAAAATAATTTATTTCCCTGAGGAGCTTGCTTGCTGATTCATTTATTTTATTTAACTGCCCTGATTTTTCCCCCCAAGTAAGATTATCCCCTGACTCATTTAATTTGAATTCATTGAACTTATTTTTCAGTTCATTCAATTCTCTCAATTTGATTTCCTTGAACTCATTCAAGGAATAATCCATTGAATTCCCTGATTCAATCACTGTTTCTTCAGATGCATATTTCATTATTTCTTCCAGAATATTTTCATTGAATTCATTTATGAATTCAAATTCCTCTTCCTGCAGAAGAGCTTCAGCCTGAATTAAATTTTCTTCAACATCCTGTTTTTTCTGGTTTATTCCTTCATTAAATTCTTTTTCTGCCTGATTTGCCTCATTTATCAATGAAACAAACCTGCCTGCAACAGAATGCTGTTCAGGGGCAATAAATGCCTCAACAGCCTCAACTGCTTTCTGCGCATTCAGGGAATTCATAACCCCCAATGACTCATTCAAAGAGGACTGATAAATGAATAAATCAATGAAGGAAAATATTTTTTCCCCAAAAAAAGGCACCAGAAAATTTTTTGAAGGAATTATTTTCTTAAAAAAAGGAAAAAAATCCTTCAGCAGTTCATCCAGAAAAATTTTTTCAGTTGAAACAGGCTCGAATTTATTCAATAAAAAGAATTCATTGAATTCATTCATTCTTGAAACATATGTCCCGTAATATGAATCACTGCTTTCAATAAGTTCAGGATGCGAGGCATGGTTCACATTAACCAGAACTTTTGAATAAACCAGAAACAAATCAGTGTCTTTTGCCTTATTGATGTCCTGTTCCTTTAATTCAATTTCAAGCAATGAAAGGATTTTCAATGACTGTTTTGTTGAAGAATCAATTTCATTGAATAACGCAGTTAAATTGCTTCCCAGTTCATTCGCATTCCCCAAAACAACTGAAAAATTCTTTTCATTCAGGCAGGCATCATGGATTTCCTTCAGATTTTTCCTTGCATTGGAAAAATAAAGCCACTGCTTTGAAAGATGAAGCAAATATTTTTCATATTCCCACCGGATGTTCGGATTCAAATAATCTGTTTCAGGCGCAAATTTATTGTTCACTTCACTCATGCATTTGTCAGGAGTCAGGCATTCAGGCACAGAATTGGAATAAAAAGAACTTAACTGAATGCATTCCAATCTTGTTTCAGGGCTGAACTCAACGCAGGCAGAAAAAAACACCAAAACCAAAATTAAGGCAATAAACGAATTTTTAGTCATAACTCACTTTTTCAACCAAACAAAATATAAACATTTACGTTGAATGACGAAATAACTGTGTTTGTAGAATTTATTAAATATAATTTGTTAAACGCTTTTTTAATTGCTGGTTTAATGGGATTAATTAAAGACTTCCCTGGATTTGCTTTTTAAATTTGAAAGAATGTTTTTTATACTTCTTTGAATTTACTCTTTAAGTGATTTAAATGAATAAATTTTTTTTATTTGGATTTATTTTTATTTTAATTTTTTCTTTTGGCTGCCTGGAAGGGAATGAATCGGGGCCTTCAGGCGAATCAATGGGTTGGTTATCCAGGTGGTTTGCACCGGCTCAATATACTCTTAATATTTCTGGAAGGACAGGGGACTGGAGCCCTACTGTTATATCAATGACTCAAAATAAAAGATATGTTATTTCAGATGCGCGCACTCCTCCTTCTGAAATTTGTTTTAATGATTATAGGCCTTGGTATTGGGATCCTTGTTATGATGGCAGGGCATATTCTCCTTTTTATGGCTGGTGCAATCCCCAATATCCTTATCTTTGCAGTTACATAGATTATGTTAATGCCTTTCCGCAGGATTGCCTGACTGGTGAGGATCCATTTAACGGCCTTGGCACCCATTTATGCAGCCATGCTTCAGTTGTTTTTAAAGTAGGCGAATTAGATGACTGTGTTTTTGAAGGTTCTAACAAAAATTGTTTTTGTTTTAGCAGGGGACTGGCTTCTCCAATGCAATTCATTCCGGATGTTTCAGGAAGATTGCATGTAATGGTCAATGACGGGTGTCCTTCCAACAATTTGGGGTTTTATACTATTAAATTAATTGAATTTAACAGATAAAAAATTTAAGTGATAAAAAATTTAAATGGAACAAGTGATTTAAATGAAAACAGAAGGATTCAAGGAAAAAATTTCCTCAAAAAAAGGAAAAATGGTTTTATTGCTGGTTGTTTTTGTTATTGGAATTTTGGTTGGATGGTATATTACAAGCGAATTCATTCAATCAGAAACTCAGGTTCAATTAAATGCAAGAAT
>JBDRGO010000021.1:0-2436 GCA_043817715.1 Candidatus Iainarchaeum sp.
AAATGTTTTATCAATGGAATTGTTGTCAACAACAATTACTTTTGAAACAAGCGGATTTGACTTAAAATCCTGGACTGCTTTTCCTATTACTCCTTCATCATTGTAGGCAGTCATTCCTACAATTACTTTTGGATTGTTGAATGCATGGATTTTTAGCCTGCGGGGCCTCCTGCTTAAAAAAATCAGCAAAAAATCAATTGCCCCAATAATTACGCCAAACAAAAACAAAAAAATAAAAATAGCAAAAAAATAAAAAAATAAACTTAAATCAGCGGAGTTAATTAAAAGAAAAAAGCCCGTCAAAACAAAAAATATTCCGCCAGCTAAAACTGAATGGAATCCAAACAAAAGAAACTTTCCCATTTAACCACTTATAATTAATAGGACACTACTTTTTTAAAATAAGCAATAATACAATTATGGAATTATTAAAACCAGTCCAATAACCGATTCACTGATTCAATAATAGAATTAGGGAATGAATTAAAATTATTGAAATAAGCCAATTATTTGAAATGTTCGGGTTTTTTCAAAAAAACAATGAAAGATAATGCAAGCAATGCAAGCAAGGATAAAAAAAAGCTGATTTCCTCAATAAATGTTTTTTCAAATTTTAATTCAATTACTTCCGGTTTGTCGGCAAAAATCTTTATTCCTGGACTTAAATCCTCAAAATTGTGTTCAGGATAAATTTTCCATTTAGGAAAATAATTCATTTTAAGCACAGTGAAAGGCGGATTGATTTTGAGTTTTATGTAGGTGTTTCCATATTCAACTATTTCCCCATTTTCAATTATTCCTGCAAATTGCGGAGAGGCGTGAATTGAAGGAAGCGCATTTGAGGGGGAAGTTATTTCACAGGAATTAAAATAAGTTTGAGATTCCTTAGTAAGTGCAATAAAATGCGTTATTCCTAATTTATTTGAGTAATTAATCAAGTCAGCACAGGATAAATTCATTTTATTTATTTCAAGCCCTAATTCAAATATTTCTTTTCTTACATACGGGTTAAATCCCCAGCCCAATGCGCTTTGAACAGGCCTCTTTTGAAGGGAAACATAGGAATCAAGGGAGGAATCATAAGGAATTGAAAAATAACGGGAATTTTCAGGCAGAGAAAAAACTGCCTGAGCTGCTTCATCAAATGAAACAATCACCCCGTCATCTGAAACATATTCTTTTTCAAAAATTATCGGATAATCCTGGCCGTATTGATTGAATGTTTTAGGAGCCATGAAAAGAATTCCGGCAATTAAAATCAATGCAATGAATTTTTTTGCAGGAGAATCAATTTTGGGAAGAATGGATTTCAAATTTTCTGTTTTCAGGAGAATGAATGAAATTACAAAAATAAAGAACGCATGATATGCATGGGCAAACGGCTTATTCAGGACAGGAATTGATTGAAAGAAAGGAAAATACATTGCCAGAATTAAAATGCCTAAAATAATTGAGCCTAATAATAAATTTCTTTCACTTGAAATTTTTTTCATTTTTTCTTTTTGTTTAAATAAAACATAAATTAATGCAGAAGAGAGAAATAATCCTGAAGCAAAAATTCCTATTGTTTGCAGCTCCATTCCAGCCTGCAACTGCACATAAGAATAATTCAGGTAAAAAAGATAAGGAATGAACCAAAACCCTGCAATTAGCCCCGCAGTAATCCAATGAACCAACAAATATTTTAGGTCATTGAATGATGTAATTAAAAGAAATGAACCAAGTACAAGGAAAAACAGCGGAGAAGAACTGGATAAAGCACATGCAAGAGAAAACAAAACCGCAAGCAAGAAATTCATGTTGAATTTTTTTTCTTTCAAGAAAGAATAAATGAAGATAAATGCAGGGACAAAGAAAACCCATCCTGCCAATTCATATAACCGGTAAAAGAAATTGAATGTGAATGGATTTAATGCAAAGAAAATTCCAAGCAATAATTTTAGACTAGTGTTTTTTGAAGGAAACAATAAAAATGAAAGCATTAAAAGAATCCGTAAAATTAGGATTGAAAAAATATATGGAAGAGTGTAAGAACCAATCCCAATTAATGCCAGAAAACTTGGCAGAATTGAGGGAAACGGCTGGTCAAAAAAAGAAACAGGAAAGCCAAGCATCATTGAATTATTCCATCCAGTAAATGCAAGCTGATACCTTAAAGTATAGCCAATTGCGTCAAATCCAAGCAAATCCGAATAATTGAATAAAAACATATGAAAAAAAAGAAAAATTACTGCCGCAGCAAAAAGAAAAAAAGCATAATTTCTTTTAATAAATGAAAGCATAATGAATATTAGCAAAAGAATTAATTTAAAACTGTTACTTATATGTATTCTTGGTACTATTAGAGGGATATGATGGCATTGGATTTTGAGAAAATAAAAGAAAAAGCATATTCTAACAAAAAAACAATTTTCATTCTGTTTTTGCTGTTTCTTC
>JBDRGO010000022.1:0-25768 GCA_043817715.1 Candidatus Iainarchaeum sp.
AAACTCCTGAAGCCATTAAAATAATAATTAAAATCAAAAAGAATTTTTTTAAGTTCATCCCAACACCCCAATATTAATACTAATTATTGAATAAAGTGTTTATAATATTTTAGTTTTCTATTATTTAATTTAAATAAAAGAATAATTAAAGAAATGGTGTATTATTAAAGAAATGGTGTATTATTCAGTGAATAAAGCAATTTTAATGGTTTTAGTCTTAATTCTGGTTTTTGGTTCATTTAATGCTTTTGCATTGGATTCTCAACCAATTAAAGCAAATGAATTAATTTTTGATATTCCTTTTATTGGAGAAATTGATGTTTCAGGAATGAGCTTACCTGCAATGGCAATTATTTTAGGATTAATTGATGGATTTAATCCTTGTGCAATGTGGGTATTAGTTTTTCTGATTGCGTTGCTTTTAGAAGTGCAAGATAAAAAAAGAATTTGGTTAATTGTTGGAACATTTATTTTAGCAAGCGGAATATTATACTTTCTTTTTATGACTGCTTGGTTGAATGTATTTTTATTTATTGGATTCATGGGAATAATTCAAACAATTGTTGGAGTGATTGCAATTGCCAGCGGAGCATGGCATTTAAAAGATTTTTTTAAAAAAGAAGATCCAACATGTGAAGTAGTTTCAAGTGAAAGTAAAAAGAAAATAACTGAAAGAATTCAAGAATTAGTTAATGCAGAAATTGTTCCAGCAACAATAATTGGAATAATTGTTTTAGCTTTTAGTGTTAATTTAATTGAATTTGTTTGCAGTGCAGGAATTCCTGCGGTTTTTACAAAAATACTCGCAGCAAATAATTTGAGCACAATTGAATATTATGGGTATATTCTTTTGTATGATATTTTCTTTATGTTAGATGATTTCATTATTTTTATGATTGCTGCAATGACATTACAATTTGTTGATGTAAGTTCAAAGTATGTGAAAATAGCTGGATTAATTGGCGGAATTGTTTTGATTTTACTGGGAATTTTATTGATTTTCTTTCCGCAATTTCTTGTTTTTGCTTAATTTCTTATGCCTTTTATGGCGATGAAGAATTTGAGCTAATGGACGAATAAAACGCATAAAAATATTTAAATGAGCAGAAATATGAATTACTTCCTTTAATTTTCCTCCAACTTCAGTTAAACGCTGAAATAACTGAAGTGATTCAAAAAAATAAAAAACTCTTCCAAAAGGAATAAAAGAAATAATTAATAATGATTCTTCTTCCACAAATTCAACTTTATTTTTTGCAATTGAAAACATCATAATTAAATCCATGAATAAAATAACTAATGCAAGAAATTCAAGTTTATGCATGATTTCAATATAATGATGGAATTCATGAGAAACAGGAATGAATTCAGTTACTAAAACAAGCAATAAAACCATTACAGAAATCATTACTAAAGTTGACCAAGCCTTTCTCTGGAACTTTGTTTTAAAAAAATAATGGCGCATTTAGTAAAAAAGAATTAAAGTGATATAAAAGGATTAGGATTAAAAAAACTCACTCCTTAAATTCATTATATTTCTTATTATTTCCTTTTGCTTTATGCAAAGGATAATGCTCTTCTATTTTTTTAATTTTTCTTAAACAAGCGTGTTCTAAATCAATTCCTGCTCTTTCACTAAAACAAATTACATTTAATAAAACATCAGCTAATTCATCTTCAATTTTTTCTCTTTTTAATTCAATTTCAAGCATTTCATCAACTTGTTCAGGGTTTTTCCATAAAACCTGTTCCAATAATTCAGCAGATTCAACAATCAAGGATTCAGCCAAATCCTTTAAATTATCCAGTTTGTCCCATTCACGTTCCATTCTAACGCGGTTGATTTCATCTCTTATTTTATCATAATCCATGAAAAAATAATTCAAGGAAAAACAATTAAAGGAAATGCATTGAAAAATACTTAGTAGATGAAAAACCAAAGGATTGAATTTAATGGAAAAAGAAAACAATTAAATGAATTAAAAAAAGGAATGAAACTAAATGGAAAAAGAAAAATTAAATGAACTGATTGCGGAGCTTAAGAAAATTGAATTTGATTCATTTTCTGTTGGAGTAAAATATGCTAAAAACGAGGAGGAAAAAAAAGAAACCGCGGAGCAGTTAATTCAGGCAATTGAAAAAAGTTTTTCAGCAATATTAGATAAGAGTGCTCCGCAATTAATTGTTTTATTTAATTCATTAACTAAAAGATTTGATTTTCAAATTAAATCAATTTATATTTATGGAAAATACTGCAAGTTTTCGCGGGAATTGCCTCAAACAATTCATTATTGTTTTAAATGCAAAGGAAGAGGATGTGAAAAATGTGATTTTACAGGAAAACAATCAAATGAATCAATTCAGGAATTGATTTCAGAAATAATGATTCCTGAATTTCAAGCATTAGAAGGAAAATTTCATGGAGCAGGAAGAGAAGACAAGGATGTATTAATGCTTGGAAAAGGAAGGGAATTTGTTTTTGAATTAATTTATCCGAAGAAAAGAAAAGGGAATTTGAATAATATTGAAAAAGAAATTAATTCAAAATTTAAGGAAAAAATTCAAGTGAAATTAATTGATTTCTGTGAAAAAGAAAAAGTAATTGAAATCAAAGCAAAAAAGAATACAAAAAAGTATTTAGCAGTAATTGAATTTGAAGAAGAAGTTACAGATAAAATAATTGAAAAAATAAAAAAGAAATTAAAGAAAAAAATTGAAGTAAATCAATTGACTCCTTTAAGAAAAGAAAACAAAAAAGAACTTGAAAGAAATAAATGGATTGAATTAGTGGCAGTTAGGGAAAAAGATACTCAAAGAATTGAATTGGAAATTAATTGCAAGTCAGGAACTTATGTAAAGGAATTCATTTCAGGGGATGAAGGAAGAACTAATCCAAGCATTGCAGGAATTACTGGAATTTCGTGTGAATGTATTCAATTGGATGTGCTTGAAATAATGGAAAATTAATGCAAAAGCAGGTTTCCACAGAAATAATGAAAATTAAAGCAATCAACGATTCTTTTAAATTCTTTTTATCCTATGTTTTTTTGTTCGAAATGGATTTTAATCATGATAAATTATTGACTCTTGTTTCAAGAAGCTTTGCACTATGCATCCCTAGATTGCCGAAAAAAGTGCGCAAGGAAGTCGGGAATTTTTATTTATTATGCAGGTATGCTGATTCAATTGAGGACTCTGATTTAAGTAAATCACATAAAAAAAAGGCTTTTGGCAAATTTGCCAAAGTTGTGAAAAGCATTGATTTGCATTTATTGAATGAATTAAATAAAGAAATTCTTGAATTTGTAATAAGTGAAAATGATAAAAAAATGATTAAAGAATTCGGAAAAGTAATTGGTGAATACAGTTCATTTGATAAAAAAAGCAGAAAAATTGCTTTAAAATGGTTAAAAGAAATGATGAAAGGAATGCAAAAGTATTCCAAAAAAGAAATACAGGATTTTTTGGATTTAGACAATTACTGTTATTATGTTGCCGGAACAGTAGGGCATTACTTGACCAATATTTTTGACCATAAATTTGACTTAAATGTTTCAGAGGAATTTGAGGAAAAAGGAAAGCAGTTCGGATTGTTATTGCAGAAAGTAAATGTAATAAGAGATTTTTCAAAGGATTATGTTGAAGGAAGAATTTTTTGGCCGAAAAAATTATTTGAAAAATACGGAGTAACAAGTACTGAAATATTTAAGCCGGAAAATGAAGAAATAAGAAAAAAGATTCTGAAAGAAATGATTGATAATGCATTGACTAATTTAAAATCAGCAATTGAATACATTGAAAAGCTTCCTGTGGAATTAACAGGAGTAAGAATGTTTTGCGCAATTCCATTAGGAATGGCTGTGCCAACATTAATGAAATGCAGTGATAATTCAGAAGTGTTTGACCCGCAAAAAAAAGTAAAAATTTCAAGAACTGAAACCGCAAAAATACTTAATGGATTAAATAAATCAATTAATTCAAATGAGTTCTTAACAAAAAAACCGTTTGTTGCGAGTATTTGAAAATTTATTGCAAACGCTTAAAATTATTGATTAAAAAAATAAATTGCCTGAATTATTCAGGCATTATCGGCGGACGCTCGTCAGTTAAAAGCAAATAATATGCCTCAAATTTTGCCTGATACTGCCAGTATTTTTCAATAAATTCAACTAAAACCCTTTTTCCTAAAATAAGGACAGTGAATAAATTGACAAACAATAAAATTCCTGCAATTAAGCTCAAAACAACCAAAACAATATACAAAGGAATCCAGTACACCAATCTAATCAACAACTCAATTCTTGACGCCTTTTCCTCTGATTTAACCGAACAACTAACTGTTTCCAAAAACAACACCTCCTAAAAAGTGAAAAAATAAAGGAAATTCAGGTAAATAAAGGTTTCTTCGCACCGGAACTGAGGTTCCAAAAACATACTTAAAGGCGTTAATTTTGTTTTTTTCATGAAGCAAAGATTTTATGTGGATTCCTGCATTTGGAGGGATTTCTTTGAAGAAAGAAAGGACTGCTTCAGACCTTTAGGTGAGTTTGCATTTCTTTTCTTGAAATATTGCAAGAAAAACAATTGCGTGATTATATATTCTGAAATGATTCTAAAAGAGCTCGCAGTTTTTTATGGAATGAAAAAGACATTGTACTTGCTTGAAACTGCAAAAGAATGGTGCCAACTGATAAAAGCTGAAATTTCAGAAGACCAGGTTGCCGAAGCTGAAAAAATAAAGCAAAAATTTGAAGTTCCTTTCGGAGACGCATTACATGCAGTAATCGCAAGGGATAGAAAAGCAGTGTTTGTTTCAAGAGACTTGCATTTTGAAAGACTTAAGGAATTTGTTGAATGCCTAAAGCCAGAAGAAATCATTTGAGTTTTTTGGAATCCTCTTTGAATTCCTTCAGAAATTTTTCACCTGCTTCTTCCTTTAATCTCCAAAATTCCTCTTCAGAATATTTTTGAGGAGCACTACCCCTCAATTTCTCGAATTTTCTCCAAGCTAATTCAGATTTAAGCTTCAAAACCTTTTCCCTTAAAGCATCCCTGATAAATTCAGTTTTAGTTGAATAATTAAATTCATTCATAAGCTTCTTAATATCCTTGGAAAAAGAAGGCTCTAACTTAAAACTGACTGCATCCATAATACTAAGTATTACAAAGTAATATTTAAAAAGGTTTCTTCGCACCGGAACTCCACTCCTCCGAAATCGCTTATAAATACCTGAAAGATTCTTTTCTCATGGTTGCGAGGGAAAACCTAGGTTTTCCCCGACGTTCCCCCTTTCCTTTGCGTTCCTTCGGAACGCATTAAAAAATAAAAAAAGGAGAAACAAATGGCAAAAATAGAAAAAATCAAAGCTCTTGCTGAAGCCGGCAAGTACGACCTTAGCTGTTCCTGCAATGAAGAAAGAAAAAGAAAGGATTTGCCTAAAATTGATTCAAATGAATTATCAATGATTTATAGAGCAAGCATGCCTGAAAATAAATTCATTTATTTATTTAAAACACTTTACTCCAATGCATGCAGTTTTGACTGCAAATACTGCGTGAATTCTTCTGAATGCATAAATAAAAAAAATAAAATGAGTTATTCCCCTGAAGAACTAGCAAAAACCTTTAAACTGCTACATAATAAAAAACTTGTGGATGGAATTTTCTTAAGCTCCGCAATTTGCGGGGAACCAGATAAAGTAATGGAATCAATGATTGAAGCGACTGAATTGATTCGGTTTAAGCAAAATTTTCAGGGATATATTCATTTGAAAGTATTGCCTGGAACAAATTTTGATTTAGTTAAAAGAGCAACTGAATTAGCTCAAAGAGTTAGTATTAATATTGAAAGCACTGGAAAGCAAAGATTAAATGAATTGAGTTCGCAGAAAGAATTTCAAACTGATTTAATTAAAAGACAGAAATGGATTCAGAAATTAAATGATTCAAATCAAACAACTCAATTAGTTGTTGGAGCAGCAGGAGAAACAGATAAAGAAATAATTAAAACAATGGATTACGAATACAAAGAAATTAAAATTGAAAGAATGTATTACTCCGCGTTTAAACCAATTCAAAATACTCCTTTGGAAAACAAAAAAGGAATTGATTCAATTAGACAATTTCGATTATATAATTCTGATTATTTGTATCGAAGTTATGGAGTAAAGAAAAATGAATTAATTGAAATAATGGATGAAAATGATTTTCTTCCAAGGACTGATCCAAAAATTGCTTTAGCTCAAAACTTTTTTGATTCAGCACTTGATCCAAATCAAGCAAAGTATTCAGAACTTTTAAGAGTTCCTGGAATTGGACATAAAACTGCTCAAAAAGTAAAAGAATTTGCAGAAAAAGAAAAAATTAATTCAAGAAAACAATTAAAATCATTAGGAGTAATTTTGCGGAGAGCAGACCCTTTTTTGAAATTAAATGGATGGAAGCAAGGGAATTTAAGAGAATGGAATTAAAAAACATTAAAATGGAGTTTAAAGCTATTTAAAGCAATAATTTACCGGGAAACGCGGGTTTTTAATAATTGCCGGGAATCCCGGTAAAAACGAAAAATATATAAATCCCGGGAACGTATTATTTATATGAAAGTTTTTTTGCCAAATAGTGCCTTTTTAGGAAATATTGATGCTTTTTTGCGGGGTTTTGATAATTCTAATCCTGTAAAACTAGAAATTACTGCTAATAAAAAATGGATTTCAATCCATCCAGTAGTGTTATGCATGGTTGCTGCATTGGGTTTAACAGTAAAAGGGACTGAAATTCATTGTGAAAAACTTGAAGCAACAAGCCGGCATTACCTGAAAAGAATGGGTTTGTTTGATTTTTTAAATATAAAATCAGGCATTGAAATAACTGAACACGAACCAGCCGGGCGATTTATTCCCCTTACCAAAATAAATAATTCAACTGAACTAACAAAATTCATTACTGACATGATTCCATTGCTTCATTTAGAACCAAAACAGGCAGATCCAATTAAATATATTATTAGCGAATTAGTAAGAAATGTATTAGAGCATGCAGAATCAGAAAACGGAGCTATTGTTTCAGCACAATATTACAAAAAAAGCAATACAATAAGGATCGGGATTGCAGATACTGGTGTTGGAATTAAAAAAACAATTAATAAATCACATTTTGCTTCAAGTGATTTAGAGGCAATTAAATTAGCTTTAACCCCTGGAATTACCGGAGAAACAAAAAAAGAAGGGGGAACCGAATCAAATGCAGGAGCAGGACTGTTTTTTATTAAATCAATTGCAAAAGTCAACAAAGACTTCTTCACAATTTACAGCGGGAATGGATTCTATAAATTACTAAAAAGCAAAACAAAGAAATTGAAATTATATGGCAATCCTTTTAAAGACAGGCATTCTAAAGGAGAAAATTTTCCTTACTGGAAAGGAACCCTTGTGGGGATTGATTTATCTTTAGATGCTTCAAAGGAATTCTCAATTTTATTGGATTTAATTAGAGAAACATACATTCAAAGCATTAAGGAAAGAAAAAAAGCAAAATACAGGAGACCAAGATTTATATGATTGAAATCAAATTACTTAAAATCACAGGCAGTTTTGCAGAAAATAAAGATTTAGCCAGAGAACTTAGATTAAATAAAATCATTCCTGCACTTGAAAAAAATAAAAAAATAGTTCTGGATTTTAAAGGCGTGACTTCAGCAACACAATCATTCATTCATGCATTAATCAGTGACTTAATCAGAAAAAACGGAATTGAAGTACTAGACAAAATTTATTTCAAAAACTGCAATGAAACCATAAAAAAAATAATAAACATTGTTGTAGATTACATGCAAGAATTAGAGTAATAAAACAGAGGAAAACAAAGAAAATTGAAGGAATTAAACTAAGGAAAAAACCTAAAGAAAAAACAATATCTTTAAAAACAAGGAATCAATAATTTCAACATGAACTCAAAAATTTTAATTATTGGATTAATTTTTTTAATTGCATTAATTTCAGGATGCACTGAAATTCACCAAAAAAAAGGCTTTTCATTGGAATATAATAGAAGCGGGGGAATTGCAGGAATGAGTTCAAGTATAGCAATAGATGAATTAGGAAACATTGAAATAAATGATTCAGGGGAAACACTCAATGCAAAATTAAGTGAAACAGAATTAAATGAATTAATTGAATTAATTCAAGAAAAACAATTCTTTAGTTTGCCTCCAGACTTAGACCATTGTTCAAACTGCGCAGACCAGTTTTTTTACATGCTTAAAATAACACTCAACACACAAACACGTTCAACAGGAGGAGACATGACAATCATAAACCAAAACTTTTTAGATATAACTAGAAAATTGGATGAAATAATATACAACAAATTTAGATGCGAATGGGAACCAGATAACAGCGTGGTTTGTGAAAGAGCGCTTTTTCCGGGCTATTATTTCAATAAAAATACTAATCAATGCGAATATGCTGAAAGCGATCGTGAACCATGCAGTACTTCACAATGCAAATATGCTGAAATCCGTAGAGGCGGTAGAGGACCATGCAGTAACCCGCCATTCAGAACAATACAAGAATGTCAAGAAAGATGTGAAGGAGTAGAATAAAAATGAACTTAAAAAATTTAATTATAGGATTAATTTTTTTAATTGCATTAATTTCGGGATGTACTACTCCGCAACCAGATTGTGATGGTTATCAATTAGGAGATAGCTGGCCTGCGGATGATGGATGCAATACATGTCAATGCACTGAACAAGGAATTGCATGCACTGCAATGGGTTGCCTTGATTCTTCATGCAATACAGCAAGTGAATGCGAAGGAAAAGGATTGCCTCATGATGAATGCGAAGGAAACTGGACTTGTGTTGAAGGAGAATGTGAATGGGAATGCTCAATAACTGAAGAAATTGAAAACTTTTCATTGGAATACACTAGAATTGATGGGTTTGGAACAGGAAAAGAAGTAACAGAAATTAATGGATTGGAATTTGAAAAAAAATACTTTGAAATGGATTTTGCTTCAGGCACAGGAGAATACAAATTAACTGAAACAATTGGAGGAGAACTAACTCAACAAGAATTCAATGAATTAACTCAAGCAATTCAATCAAATGAGTTCTTTTCAATGCCAGAAGATTTAACGACTTTATGCTATGATGCAGATACAGAAATACTTGAAATTCAATTAAATGAATTAAGCCATAAATCACTTGGAAACTGTATTGAAGATGAAAAATTCCATAATATTACTCAAAAAATAGAAGATATATACAACAGAATGATGGGATATTAAACCACTAATTCAGAATAACAGAGCCAATAAGAACAAAATAAAAGTATTTAATTCCTTGCTCTACTAATTCATTAACAAGCAGGAGTAGGAAAGTGGTTAAATCCGCAGGACTCAAGATCCTGTCGCTTAGTGCGTTCAGCGGTTCGAATCCGCTCTCCTGCACAGCTTCTTTTTAGAAAAAAGAAGCTAGTCTCGCAAGAAAAAAGGAATTCGCTTTCAGCGAATTCAAAAGGAAATGATTTAAATGAATGCAATTATTTTTCACGGAAACTATGGAAGTCCAAATAAAAACTGGATTCCTTGGTTAAAAAATGAATTAGAAAAAAATGGTTGGACGGTTTTTTCTCCAGAGTTTCCTGGCCCAGAAAAACAGTCACTTGCTTCCTGGACGAAAGCATTCAAGGAATATAAAAAAGAATTAAATGAAAACACGGTTTTAATCGGGCACAGCCTGGGAGCCGCATTTATTTTAAGCATTCTGGAAAAAAACAATAAAAAAGTCAAAGCATGCTTTTTTGTTGCACCGTTTATTTCATTATTGAATAAAATCAAATTTGATGAAATAAACAAGACATTCACTGAAAAAGAATTCAACTGGAAAAAAATAAAGGAAAACTGCGGCGAATTCTTTGTAATCTATTCCGACACCGACCCCCATGTTCCGATTGAAAAAGCAAATGAATTAAGTGAAAAACTGGGTTGTGAAAAAATCCTGGTTCATGGAGCAGGGCATTTCAATGAAAAGGCAGGCTATTTGGAATTCCCTTTTTTACTGAAAAAAATAGAAGAATTAAAAAAATAAGAAAAAAATAATTCAAAAAAAATTAGAACTAATTTAAAACAAAAAAAAATTAATTAATTCAAAAAAAATTAATTCCTTATTCAAAAAAGAAAAAAAGAAAGTTAATTCCTTGAAGGAATTAACTCATATTATAAAACTCGCTGAAATCAGTTGTTTCCGGCGGAACAAAGTCTGAATCCGGCACGGTTGTTGAGTAATTTGTTGCAGTCAGTTCCTGGGTGAATTGAGGGCTTGTGACTTTAATGTAAACCATTAGGCAATTTGCAATGCAGTACTCTGATTCAATTTGTTCTCCGCTCAGTGAAGAAGTCAATTTAAAGCATGAAGCCATCTGCCCGCCGACATTTCTTGCGCCAAGAGGAGTAACTGAATAATTGTTCCTGCTTTCCATTATTGCGTCTTTATCCACCTTGGTTAATTCATCAAATTCATCTGCCTGACTGTCCTGCCCTGCCTGCATTTCAAGGCACATTTCTTCCCCTTCATATTCACTGCACATTACCATTCTGTCTTCCAAATAATACATTTTTGTTTTGCCTGATTCTGCATCAATATCCAGCCTGAATAAATCCCCTTTTCTGTAATGCGTGTAATCATAGCCCATTAACTGGCCTCCTGCATTAGTGCTCATCTGATAGTCAATCCTGAATTCATCTGCATTGCACATTAAATTAAAGAAATCATCAAACGGATCATCTGGCTGAGACGTTGGCGGATTATTGTTAGGAACATTATTGTTTGGAGTTCCGGGAACCTGATCGTTCGGAGTGCCTGGAATCTGGTCATTTTGCTGCGGAGCCGGCGGAGTAGTGGTGCATCCTAACACCAAAATCAAAGAAACTAAAGCAATAAATAAAATCTTTTTCATTAAAAAACCTCCATTGAAATTAATTACAAAAATTAATTAATTACCAATTATTTAAATAAAATTATATTAAATAGGTTTTGTTTGAGATTGATTTGTATGATTAAATTATTTAATTCTTTTTCAAGAAAAAAAGAAGAATTAAAGCCATTAAAAGAAAAAGAAATTAATATGTATGTTTGCGGCCCAACAGTTTACGGGCCAGGGCATATTGGTCATGCAAGAACTTACATTGCATTTGATATTATTCGAAGATATTTAGAATTCGCTGGATTCAAAGTTAATTATGTTGTAAATATTACTGATATTCATGATGATATGATTAAAACTGCTAACAAACAAGGCATTACTATTTTTGAATTAGCTGATAAAAATATTGAATTATTTTTTGAAGATTTAAATGAATTAGGAATTAAAAAAGCAACCTTTTATCCAAGAGTAACTGAATCAATTCCTGAAATAATTGAAATAGTTAAAGCACTGGAAAAAAAAGAATATGCATATGAAACTGAGGATGGAGTTTACTTCAAAATCAGTTCATTCAAAAATTATGGAAAATTATCAAGATTAAAATTGAATAAAAGAAAAGGCGCTACAAGGGTTGAAACAGATAAGTATGATAAAACCAATCCAATGGATTTTGCTTTATGGAAAAAAACAAAACCAAACGAGCCTTTTTGGGAAAGTCCTTGGGGTAAAGGCAGGCCTGGGTGGCATATTGAATGCAGTGCAATGAGTAAAAAAATTTTAGGAACACAAATTGATATTCATGGGGGAGCAAAAGATTTACTGTTTCCGCATCATGAAAACGAAATCGCGCAAAGCGAATGCTTTACTGGAAAACAATTTGTAAAATACTGGATGCATACAGGTTTTTTGAATGTAAACGGCGAAAAAATGAGCAAATCGCTTGGGAATTTTATTACACTCCCTGAACTTCTTGCAAAAGTTAATCCAAAGGTTTTTCGTTTTTTTATTTCAATGATTCATTATTCTTCTCCAGTTGATTATAGTGAAAAAAATATTTCTCAAGCAGAAAAAACACTGGACAGAATTAATGAATTAATTCAAAGATTGAATGAAATTGCGGAGCAAGGAAAAAAAGGAATTGAAAAAAAAGAAGTAAATGAATTAATTGAAAAAACCAGAACCAAATTCAGTGAAGCAATGAATGATGATTTTAATTCAGTTAAGGCATGGAGTCATGTATTTGAGTTTAATAAAAAAATTAATTCATTAATTGATGAAGAAAAAATTAGTGCAAGTGATGCTAAAAAAGTAATTTCTTTTTTGAAAGAAATTGATTCAGTAATGAATGTTTTTTCTTTTGAAAAAAAAGAGGAAAAACTTTCAAAGGAATTAATGGATTTGATTAAGGAAAGGGAAAAAGCAAGAAATGAAAAGAACTGGAATGAAAGCGATAAAATCAGGGATGAATTAAAGGAAAAAGGAATTGAATTAATGGATTCAGAGAAAGGAACTAAATGGAAAAAAATTTAACGCGGAGTTCTTGGTTTTCTTATTTTAGTTGGGTTTGGTTTTCTTTCTGGTTTTTGTGGACTAAACCCTCTTAATTTATTTGCTCTTTGATTTAATTTAATATATTTATCCATCATTTCATCTAATTCTTTTTGCCTTAGCCCGCTATCTCCAAGATTTTCTGATTTCAACTGCTTTCTTAATTCATTAATTGCCAGTTGAATTCCTGCTAATTCTCTTTCCTTTGGATTGCCTGACTTAACAGCATGATCAATCCATTTTGTTACCGGGTCCATTACATGGCGGTCTGCATTTAAAACAGGAAAACGAGTAAATTCTCCTTTTCTATTGCGTTCAATCAAATCAACTGTAATACCGACTAGTTTAGGGTATGCCTGGCCCCCAGAATAATTTGCGACAAAATCAAATAAATTATAAACATTGACTGGCCCAAACTCATGCCTTCTTCGCCCAGAGCTATATCCTTTTTCTAAAATAAGCATGGGAATTTGTTTTTCAGCACATTTTAAAAGAAATTTATCTGCAATAGGCGAAAGAGTTTCAAAATTGTGTTCTCTTGTGTCTGGAATGCAAACAACTGCATCAAATTTAGTTGACAAAATGATATCCTTTGCCAAGTTAAGATTATCACAAAGAACTGTATTAAATCCCTCTTTTTTAAAAGTAACTTCAAATGCTTCATTGTGAATTCCACAAACCACCAGCACTTTTCCTTTACTTTTTTTCATACTAAAAATTACATTCAAAACCTTTTTATTTTCTAATCTCTTATTCTTTAACGAATTAAGGGGATTGAATGGCAGGCACTTTGATTGATTTTTCATTACTACTTGATTTGGGTTTGATTCTGTTAAGTGCTACTTTATTCAATTATATTGCGCGTTTTTTAAAACAACCGAATTTATTGGCTTATTTGGTTGCAGGAATTTTTTTAGGTCCAATGGTTTTAGGTGCAATGGATATATCAATTCTTGGATTTAATTTAGGAATTCATTCATTTGAAGATGTATTATTATTATCTGAATTAGGTGTTGCATTTCTTTTATTCGGAGTAGGGGTTGAAACTGATTTCACTAAATTAATGGAATTAGGCAAAACTGCTTTTTTAGGCGGAATAATTCAAGTATTAGTTACTTTATTAACTGTTGTAATTGGTTTTCAATTAATTGGTTTTCTTTCATTAGAACAATCAATTTATGTTGGATTAATTCTTGCATTTAGTTCAACTTTAATTGTAGTAAAAATACTGAATGACAATCATCAAATGAATACTTTGCAAGGCAGATTAATGATTGGATTTTTATTAGTTCAGGATTTACTGATTGTTTTAGTAATGCCATTTATTACAAGCACGTTTACTTCATTTGATTTTACTGTATTTTTACCTGTTCTTGCAAGAGGCGTACTGATAATTACTTTTGCTTATTTATTGAATAAAGCAATTTATCCAACAATGTATAAATTTGCTGCAAAAAATAATGAATTAATGTTTTTAGCTTCTTTATCCAGTGCATTTGTATTTATTTTACTCGCAGTGGGCTTAGAGTTTCCTATTGCAGTTGGAGCATTCATTGCAGGAGTTTCATTATCAACTCTGCCTTATAATTTAGAAGTATTTAATCAAATTCGCGGAGTAAGGGATTTTTTTGCAACAATTTTCTTTGTTACTTTAGGAATTCAGATTTCATTTAATTTCACTGCAATTCCTTTGCCGATAATTTTACTGGTTTTAATAATTGTGTTTTTGCTTAAACCAATTATTTTTTACTTAATTACTTTGCTTTCAGGATACGGAGGAGAAGTATCAGTTTTAGTTGCATTAGGTTTAGCTCAAGTAAGTGAATTTTCATTTATTTTAGCTAATCTATCAAAAGATGCATTAAATCAAACGCCTGGATTGTATTCATTTTTACTTATAGTGATTGCTGGTTCAATGGTTTTAAGTCCTTATTTCAATAAATACAGTAGAAATTTTTATCATTTTACAGATGCAATTGTTAATAGAATTTATCCAAAAATAAAAGATAATAAATTAGTGCATAGAAAAATCCGTTTGCTTGAATCAATTCCAGAAGAATTCCAAAATCACATAATTATTATTGGAGCAGGAACAATGGGATACAATATTGCTAAAACATTAAATCAAAAAGAACTCATAATAGTTGACCATAACCCTGACACAATTTATGATTCAATCCTGAAAGGAATGCATGCAGTTTACGGAGAAGCAGATAATTTAGAAGTATTAGAAAAAGTTAAATTAAATAAAGCAAAATTATTAATTTTGTCTTTACCTGAAATAAAAGCAGCAATTAATGCAACAAGATATGCAAAAAAAAATCAATCCAAAAATAATTGTTTTTGCAAGGGCGCATTATTACCATGAAGCGCTTGAATTATACAAAAACGGGGCAGACTATGTCTTAATGCCCCACATAATCGGCTCAAATGAATTCACTAAAAAAATAAGTAAATTTTTAGAAACAGGAAACATCAAAGACATTACTCCATTACATGAAGAATTCATGAAATACTTAGAAGAAAAAGCAAAAGAAGAAAAAACACATTTCGGGTATTAGAATTTAATGATTAAAAACACATAAAAGCCAAATCATAAGCATAAAAAAACAAACCTATTTTATTTTTAATACCTGTTAATTCATAATTACTTTAAGGGGTCTTAGCATAACCCGGCAGTGCAGCTGGCTCCAGAAAGCCTTTTTTCCCTTCGGGAAAAAACCCTTGGGAAAAAGAGGGGAAACCAGCTGATGGGGGTTCAAATCCCTCAGACCCCAAGCTTTTTCTTTTTAAAAAAGAAAAAGCTATAGCTAAAAAGCTTTATTTTTGAACTTTTATAAAGTAAATTTTGGCAGAAACCAGGAAATTCAGGGAATTAACTTCAATTCCTAAAAATTAAAGTTCAATTAAATTAATTTGTGACTATATGTTCCCAAAAAGAAAACTGAAATCGCCTTCGGCAATTTCTTGATAAGTTTTCAAAAAAAAAGCTTTTTTGCTTTAAAGCAAAAATTCAAAGCAAAAAAAGAACACTCAATTTTTTAATATTTTTGAAAATATAATCAAGGAATCCCTTCAGTAAACTGAATTGCAGGGTTGTCGAATTCTTTTTTTGAAATAATTCCTTTTTCAATCAATCCATTTATTTCAGGGATTTTTTCATTTAATTTGTTTACAAGAAGTTTTGTTGCATTGCAGTAAAAAGAGGATTTTTCAGGGAAATTTACCCATTGCCTGAAGCACCGCCCTCCGCAAATATTTTTTATTTCGCATTCTCCGCAAAAAGTGTTTTTTACGGTTTCATTCATTTTTTTATGATTAATTCCTTCAAAAATATTTCCAACACAGAATTTTTCTTCTTTTATTAAGTCATCACAGACAGAACAGTTTCCGTTGATGTCAACTGCAATTAAATTTGAGCCAGCGCCGCACCTGAAACCTGAATGCTTTCTATTGAATAAAATTGAGGAAGTTACTGCCTGAAAAGGAATAATGTTCTTCATTATCCCTTCCCTTAAATGATTCATCCAGAAACCAATTAATTGGCCAAGGGCTTCCGAGTAATTTTCAAGGCATTCTTTTTCATTGATTATTTTAATTGAACTGTTTTCAATCTGCCAGTAAACATTGTCAAACCAGTTAATTACTGAAAGCACAGAGGAATAAATTGATGAATCAGGAGTAAAGCACATTCTTGCAATTGTTTTTCCATTGAATCTGCTTCTTGTTTTGAAAAGGTTTTCAATTATTTTTTTCTGCGTTCCTTTTCCCCTGCATTTGTCATGAATTCTTTCCTCTCCGTCAATTGAAACAAGCAATGCATCCAGATTATTTAAAAGAAACTCATCCATTGAACCCAAAAGGGTCCCGTTAGTAAAAGAAACATAACTCAAGCCAGAATTCTTTGTTTCCTGAATTAATTCCTTCATAAATTTCTGGTTAAGAAGCGGCTCGCCACCGTAAAAAACAACATTGTTTTTTTCATGCCCTGATTTTTTCATGTCCTGCTTTATGAATGAAGCTATTTCTGCAGGGCTCTTTGAATTTGAATTGCCTTCCCTTTTCTGTTTGTTGCAACAAAAAGTGCATTCAAGGTTGCAGTTTTCGGTAATGTAAAGGTAGTATTCCAATGAAGCCCCTAAATAATTCCGCTTCAGGGATTAAAGATAATTTTTGCAGTAATTTCATGAAAAAACGCATTAATTTTTATTTTCTTACGCATTATCATAACTTATGGCTAAAAAAATTCTGTTTGAGAATATAGGGGTTCCAAGAAACCTTGAATTAAAGTATGGCGAAAAAACAAAGCTGGATGAAAAAGACAAGAAAATCCTTTCAGCCCTTGCAAATGACGGAAGGATTTCAACTGTAAAGCTTGCAAAAATTGTTGGCTTGTCAAGGGATGCGGTAAAGTACAGGATTGACAGGCTGATAAAAGAAGAAGTAATCCAGGGATTTATTGCAGTAATGAATCCCCCTAAAATAGGCCTGCCTTTTTATTCTGATGTGAATGTTTCTCTTCTTAATCTCAGCCCTGAAAGGGAAACCCAGCTGATTAATTATATTAAGGAAGCGCCGTTCATTGTTTATGCGACAAAAACAATCGGAAGATATGACATTAATTTGGAGGTTTTTTCGCGTGACCCAGGGCACCTGGATGAAATCGTGGGAAATTTAAGGAAAAAATTTTCAGACATAATAAAGGACATCGAGGTTACCTTGATAATAAAGGAATACAAATGGACTGAATTCCCGGGGAAATTATGACAATTGAATTCCCTTTTAACTTTTTTCATCCCGATTAATTAAACATGAACAAAACCTTTTTTCCTGAAGAATTCCTCGAAAAATACCGCAAATTGTTGGACAACGAGTTCGATGAATTTTTGAAGTATTCAAAGAAAAAAATCCCTAAATCAATCTGGGTGAATTCAATTAAGGTTGCTCCGCAGAAATTAAGGGAAAAACTGGAAGGAAAAGGAATTGAAGAAACGAAAAAATTAAATGAATTAAATGAAAATGGAACTGAAACAAGAGTGAAAAAAGAATTAAATGAAAAAAAAACTGAAAAAGAAAAAAATGAGATTAAAAAAAATTCAAATTGGAAATTAAAGGAAATTCCTTTCGCTGAAAACGGTTTTGATTTATTGCTTGCTCCGCAAAAACCTGCTGATTGCGATGAATTCAGGGAAGGATTGTTTAATCTGCAGGAAAAATCATCAATGCTTCCTGCAATTGTATTGAATCCAATTCCAGGGGAGCGGGTTTTGGATGGATGCAGTGCTCCGGGAAACAAATCGCTTCAATTGGCGTGCTTGATGAAAAACAAGGGCGAATTAATTTGCGTTGAAAAAAATATCACTAGATTCAAGTCATTGAAATTTAATTTAAAGAAATTTGGTTTAACTTGCGCCGAGGCAAAATTAGGGAATTTACTGGATGCAGAAACAAAACAAAAATTTGATAAAGTTTTATTGGATGTGCCTTGTTCAAGCGAGGGATTGGTAAGGAAAAAATTTGATGCATTAAAGGAGTGGACTCCGCAGTTGGTGAAAAGAAAAAGCGAACTGCAGAAGAAATTAATTCTGAAAGGGTTTGATTTACTGAAGGAAAAAGGAAGAATGGTTTATGCCACCTGCTCGCTTTCACCTGAAGAAAACGAGGAAGTGATTGATTTTTTATTGAAGAAAAGAAATAATGCTAAAGGAATGGAAATTAAGGCTAAAAGAATTGAATTAATGGAAAAGAATTCAAAAAATGAAAAGGAATTCAAAGCAAGGAATGGATTAAAGGAATTCAATGGAATGAAATATAAAAAAGAAATTGAAAACTGTATGAGAATCTATCCGCAAGATAATGATTCGCAAAGTTTCTTTTTGTGTTTGATTGAAAAATTACATTGATTCTAATTTTTTGATCCTTTCCTCTATTGGGGGATGAGTTGAAAACATGCTTTTCATCCACATTTTCTGCCCTTTCAGGGGGTCAGCAATATATAAGTGCGCTGTGGCTTTGTTTGCTGCTTCAAGTATTTCTTTGTCTCCTGAAAGTTTCCTTAATGCATTGGCTAAACCTCTTGGCTGGCGAGTCATTTCTGCAGCGCTTGCATCGGCCAAAAACTCCCTTTTCCTGCTTATGGAAAAATTAATTATCTGTGCAATTACCGGAGTTAAAATTGCTAAAACAATTGCTAAAACAATGAAAATCCAATGACCTCCTTTGCTATCTCTTCTTCCTCCTCCAAAAAAAGTCATTCTCAAAAATAAATCTGAAAGTAGTACACTTAATCCAACTAAAACAGAAACAATTGTCATTAATCTAATATCATAATTTTTGATATGGCTCATTTCATGTGCAATTACTCCTTGTAATTCTTCTCTATTCATTTTTGCAAGCAAACCAGTTGTAACGCATACAATTCCATGTTCAGGGTCTCTTCCTGTTGCAAATGCATTCATTGCTGTATCATCAATTACATATAATTTAGGCATTGGAATTCCTGAAGCAATAGTCATTTCTTCTGCTACATTAACTAGAATTTGATTTTCTTCTTTTGTTGCAGGGCGTGCTCTTGAAATCGCTAAAACAATTGAATCACTTTTCCAAAAAGCAATTAAGGAATAAATTATTGAAAAAATTACTGCCAGAATTAAAATGAATCCACCTGCATCAAATGCATAATCAAAAACCAATCCAATTATTACAATGAAAATTAAGAAGAAACCCACTAAAATCCAGGTCATTCTTTTATTGGATGAAATTTCTTCATAAAAACTCATTTTGAAGTCACCTTAAAAAAAAATAAAACATTCACTTTAAAAAAAATAAAGAAAAGTTAAAGGTCGGAAAAATCCGCTTTAACCACTTCTTTTTTTCCTTCTGGTGCATCAAAGAATTCTTTTTCTTTGAATCCGAACATTCCTGCAAAAATCACGCCTGGAAAAACTGCTATTGCTGTGTTGAATTTCATTACAATATCATTGTAAAATTGTCTTGCATAAGCAATTTTGTTTTCTGTACTGGAAAATTCTTCCTGTAGTTTTAAGAAATTCTGATTTGCCTTCAAATCAGGGTATGCTTCTGAAACAGCAAAAATTGATTTCAATGCTCCAGATAACATGTTGTCAGCCGAAGCGCTTTCCTTCGGAGTTTTTGCATTCATTATTGATGTTCTTGCTTCAGTTACTGCCTGCAAAGTTTTTTTCTCAAATTTTGCATAACCTTTAACTGTTTCAATTAAATTAGGAATTAAATCAGCCCTTCTGTTCAATTGAACCTCAATTTGAGACCATGCATTTTCAACTTTTTTCTGCAGGGAAACAAATGAATTATACATTAAAATTACTGCAATAACCGCCACAACAAGTATTATGATTAAAAACAACAAAATTAATTCAATCATTAAATTACCTCCAATAAAGTACATTATTATATTAAAGAATTAAATAAAAAGCTATGCAAAATAAAAAACCATATAAAACAAAATAATTTATGCAAAAGATAAAAATAATTTATGCAAAAGATAAAAAGAGATACAAAAACTAAGTTATTCCCTTAATTTTTTAGGGCATTTGTCTTGAGCGCATAAGGAAAAGAATTTTTTGCAGAAAACCTTGTCAGCATCCGGCTTGCAATGCTTGCAGTCATTCCAGGAAACCGCTTCACTTCTGATTGCATCCATTCTTTCCTGTTTTTGGACCGCGCAATCCACCACAACCCTGTTTGCAATGCTGCCGATTGACTCTTTTTTGTATGGATTAACAGTGGCTGTCTGGGAAACTGACCTGTTCATTCGTTCAGATTTGATTTTTAACGCAATACTTCCTAAAGACAACTAAAACACCCCTGATACTTATTCGAAGACAAATTAATTATTAATAGTTAATTATTCTATATTTGATTAAACTCCTTAATAAACATTACGTAAAGAATTCCTGAAATTCCTAAAATAATATTTATTGGTTCTGCCAAAGCTTTAATTATTTGTTTGTCATCTTTGTATATTGGAATAAAATGAACAGAATAATTCTTTTTGCGGCTATTGCATTAATGCTTTTAAGCGCCTGCATTCAGCAGGAAAAGAATGAATTCGACTGGGCTGATTTAATGGATAATCCTGTTCAAAAAGAAATTAATTCCACTACCCAAATTGAACCGCGATTTGAAGAAAATGAAAAAAATTCAATTGAATTAACAGGATTTATTTCAAATTCAGCAGTTTTTCCTTCAAGCATTTTTTATGAAAAAGAAATAATTCAGTTTTTTTCTTCTTCTCCTGAAGGGACAAAAAAAATGAGCATTCCCTTGATTGTAACGCAGGTTATTGCATGCGAAAAAGCAAAAATTAACGGAACGATTGTAAAAAGAAAAGCAAAAAGCGTTTACAGCGGAAAACTAACAGAATACTCTTTAATTGAAATTCACTCATTCCAATGCATTGAAACAAATTAAATTCAATTAATGCAAGCTGAATTCAGGCAATGAATTAAAATTAATTAAAAAAAATAAATTCATTCAATGCAAATTCATTTCATTCTTAAAACCAGTTCAGCAAATCAATTTCCAAACCAGCAAATTATTTTGTTCCAAGCACAATTTTAACTATTTGTTCCTTCAGGTTTTCGTCATCTTGAACAATGAAATCCGCCAGCCTTAATCTTTTTGAAACTGTTTGAATCAGGGAAGCGTTTTCTTTTTGAGTGAGCAAAATCGAGGGCATTTTTTTAATCACTTCAATGTCGCCGTAGCCGTCAGTGATAAACAATAATTCATTCAGTGAATAATTCCATTTTTTTTCATTCAATAAATCCTGAATTGCATCAAACTTTGATTTTGCCTGAATTTCCCCTATCTGCTTTGTTTCCTTTCCTATTATTTTTATGAGTTTTTTTGCTTTTCCTTTTTCAAACAAAATCTCCGACCCCAGAACAGCATCAAATTCAAAACCAATTTCTTCTGACAAATGCTTGTTAATCAGTTCTGCAAATTTTTTTGAACTCATTGTTGCAAGAATTATTTTTGCATTCATGCCTTTCTGAATTAATTTCAATGATTCAGCCAGCTGCATTCTTATTTTCGGCTTCACAAATTCAAAAACCATTTCAAGGTCATCGGTGCTGAATTCTTTTTCAATTAATTTCTTTAAGCCGAAAACCATTGCTTCATCAACAGACATTGTTCCGTCAATAACTGCATTAATTAACCTGCCGTAAATAAGTTCACCTTTGGTTAAGCCCTTGATTTTTTCAGGAAAAAACAACTTCAATGCCTCAAGGCTTGAATCAGTTTCAAGCAAAGTGCCGTCCAAGTCAACAATCACTGCCTTAAGCTGGGAAGAATAAAAACGCCTTTTTTTAATGGGGCGCTTTACATTAACCAAAAAAGAATCCTTTACCACCGCGCCAACCATTCTGGCTTTATGCACTCTTTTGGAAATTGCTTTTTTTAAACCCATTTAAAAAAACTCCTGATTTTTTAAAAATTCAACTGCCCGCAAGTAAAACTCATTTAATTTCCTCTGATGTTTAATTCCTCAACACAATTAATATTTAATTCTTTTTAATAATTATAAAGCTGTTCTTTAAACTTTAAACAGTGATTTAATGGAATTTGACTCGATTGTTATTGGTGCAGGGCCTGCAGGCACTTTCAGCGCATTAAAATTGACGGAAAAAGGAATTCATACTGCATTGATTGAAGAACATTCCCAAATAGGAACACCGGTGCATTGCGGGGAATGCTTAAGCGATTATGCATTAAAAAATACAGGAGTTGAATTAAATTCCAATTCAATTGCGGCAAAAGTAAAAGGCGTGAAAGTGATTTTTCCTTCAGGAAAAGAATGCATTTCAACTGAACCAGGATATGTGCTGCATAAGGAAAAATTCGAGCAAAGCATTGCAGAGCAGGCTAAAAGAAAGGGAGCGGAAATTTTTTCAGGAACAAGAATAACTGAACTGGAATTAAATAAGGAAAAAAACAAGTGGAATTTAACTTCAAATTCAGATGAACTTAATCCAAAAACAGGGAATTCCTTTTCCTCAAAATTATTAATTGATGCAACAGGGGTTTCACAATTCACTTCAAGAAAACTTGCATTAAACAAGCCAAGCGAAACAGTAATCGGATTTCAATACCTTGCAGAGGACTGCTATGATACTGATTATTTGGAATTTTATATCTGGCCAAAACTGGCGCCTCATGGATATTTATGGGTTATTCCAAAAGGAAACGGAAAAGCAAATGTTGGATTAACAACAACCCATAAAAACAAGGCAAAACAATTCTGCGATGAATTCATGAAATTAAAAGGATTTACAAAAATCCAAAAATCATTCGGGGGATTGATTTCCCATTCAGGCCCTTTGAAAAAAACTTTTTCCAATAACTTAATGCTTGTGGGGGATGCGGCAGGATTCACTTCCCCGATGTTTGAGGGCGGAACGCATTTAAGTTTAAAAAGCGCGGAAATGATGTCTGAAATTGCAGAAAAAGCAATTCAAAAAAATGATTTCAGTGAAAAAACATTGAATGAATATGAATTGCTTTGGAAAAAAGAATTCCCGCCATATAAAAAACTTTTAAAAGGAAAAGAAAAATTTTACTCCTACAACGAAGAAGAACTAAATAAGCTTTCAAAATACCTGCCATATGAACTAAATGGCATTAAAACAGCAGACAAAATGATTTATGGATTAAAATTATTAATGCATAACCCCTCAATTGTATTCAAAGGAGTTGCTTCGGCATTCGACTCCTTCAAGTACAGCACATCAAAATTCTATGGGTGGTAAAAATTATTACTGAATCAAAAGCAGAAATAATTTCAATCAAAGAAGAAGCCCCTGAATTCAAAACATTTGAATTAAAATCAGAAAAAGAAATTCATTACACTCCAGGACAATTTGTAATGATTTGGTTTGAAGATAATGCTTCAGTTAAAAGAGCATATACAATTTCAGATTATTCAGAAGACAAACACTTCCTAAGCATTTCAGTTAAATTAGTTCCAAATGGAAAATTAACTACTGAATTATTTAAAGCAAAAAAAGGAGATAAATTAATTATTAAAGGCCCATATGGATTAATCAAATATGAAAATGAACAAGAAGTTGTTGTAATTGTCGGAGGATGCGGAATAAGTTTATTCTTTGGCTTGTATGGTTACTTTAAAGAAAAAGCATTTCCAAAAGAACTGGCATTGATTTACAGCGTTCCGACAATAAAGGAAATTGCAAGAAAAAAAGAATTAATTGAATTACAGGAAAAAAACAAAAATTTCAGGCTTTATTTCACTTCCCCTGAATCAAAAGGAAAAGAAAAAGAACTGCAGAAATTACGCTGCTTAACAGAATTCATTGATGAAAAATTCATTAAAGAAAAAATTCCTTTTCCTGAAAATAAAACTTATTTTTTATGCGGTTCAGCAAGAATGGTTAAAGCAGTAACACAAGCATTAACTGAATTAAATGTTCCGAAAAAGCAAATCAAGCACGAAAAATGGTAGTTAACCTCTTGCATCACTTAAACTCCAAAAAACTGCTGCTCCCACTAAATAAATTCCAATAAAATTACCTGAAAAAAATGAAATTCCAAAAAATGCTTCAATAACAGTAACAATGCAAAAAGCAATGCCAGAAATAATTGCTGTATCAAACAAAGTTTTAATTACTGAAGTCAAAACAACACACCCCATAAATTCGTTAAAACCAACACTGAAGCAAAAATAAAGTATGGAGCATATTTTGCTTTTGATCCTAAAAAAGCATAATTATTAGTTAATTTTCCAATGATTATGTTTGACAATAAAATATAAACAGGAAGCAACAAAAACCCTTCAACCCAAAAACTCCAGCCCAAATATTCAGCCAAATCAGTGGTTGCATAAAGCATTAAAGTAACTGCAATAAAATTCCAAATCCAATTTCTTTTATCACTTAAAATATACGCAGCCATACCTAAAGCAAATAACCAAAACAAGTTTCCCATAACGAGGTCTAAGAAAAATCCAATGTCGAATGACAAAACTGCCTGCAAAACTTCTACGAACATTTCTCTAAACCTCAGTAATAAAAATTATATCCTGCTGCAAGAAAGCCAAAAGCAAAAAACAGATTATTCAGGATAGTGTCCACTAAGGAAATCAAACCGGAATGGAAAACTCCTTGAACAAATTCATAAAACATGTTTTACCCCACAGTAACAAAAATTGGTTCAATAAAAGCCAAAGCAAGAATTGAAAGAACTCCTAAATATGAAAACATTATTTCAGGAAAAAACTCAAACCCTGTAAGGAAGTAAATTGTAATTAAAACTAAGTAAATTGAAACTGTAATGGAAAAAGCCCTTGAAATTGCCTGAAGAAAACTCATCCAATCAACCCCAAAGCAAAAATAATCATTAACAAAATTCCAGAAAATTCATTAATCAAAATAAGCCTCCCTGAAAGACTCGGCGTTGATTCTCCGACTTTCAAAACAAATAATTTGAGAATATAATTAAGAGAAAGAAATGCAGCACCCATAATCATAATTCCGCTTAAATCCTGAAACTGAACCCACGCAAACATAGTTAAAATAAACAACACAGTATTACGCAAAACATTTTTTCCATTACTAAAAAAATGCATTAATACATAAAATGCAAAAATCAAAAAAATGCTGCCGCTAAACCAATCAATAAAGAACGCAATGTCTAACCTAAACAAATGGTCAAGAGCTTCGAATAACACTTTCAACCCCATATACATATGTGCTAATATATTATATAAATGTAACTAATTCACAGAATAGGGTTAATTAGAAAAGGTTTATATGTCGTTTGTGTATATAATTGATGTATGAATACTTTGATTAATTTAAGGCTTGGTAACAAACTTTTGGCTGAAATTGATAAAATAGTTAAAAAAGAAACATATGAATCAAGAACTGAACTTATAAGAGAAACTTTAAGGAAAAAAGTTGAAGAGTATAGAACAAAAGAAGCTTTAATATTGCTTAAAGAGAATTTTGGAAGGGGAAAAAAGGAAGGGATAAAGGAACCGACGGAAGAAGAAATGAGGAAAATAAAAGAAGAAGTATGGAATGAACTATATGAAAATCAAAGTTCTTCAGGTTTAAAACAAAAACTTCCTATTTCACAAAAATGAAAATCACGAGTAACTACTGGAACTCCGAGTCTTTTTGAGATTAGCGAAAGCAAACAATCTGATTTAGGAATATTTTCTTTCTTGCTTATTTCTTTTGCAGCAGTTAACTCTTCTCTTAAAGAAAAAACAACCTCAATTTTTCTTTTTT
>JBDRGO010000023.1:0-10033 GCA_043817715.1 Candidatus Iainarchaeum sp.
AAAGAAAAGTTTGATCAAAAGAAAAGGAATTTTGCTTCGCAAAATTCTAAAATAAAAAAATTTAAAAATAAAAAAAAATTAAAAAGAAAAAAATTCTAAAATAAAAAAAATTTAAATTAAAAAAAATTTAAATTAAAAAAAATTCAGAAATTTAAAAGAAATATTAAAATTAATTAAAAAAAGAAATAAAAAAATTCAAGAAGAAAAAAAGTAAGAAATTAAAAATTAAACAAATAAATTAAAGAATTAAAAATTTTAAATGAAAAAATTTTGCAATGCAAAATATTACACTTAACATAATTTGAGAGGAATTATTTTAAGAAAATGATAACAAGTTTTTTTGTTATCTTGCAGGAACATAGCATTGGTTTTCATCCCAAAACCGTTAAATGCAATGATTGTTGCAATAAGTGAATTACACTTATCATAGGTTTGAATTGAATAGCCTTCAATAAAAGAATTTCATCTACGCCGTTTAGTGGATGACTTGGCTTGAGAGCTGAAGAAGGGCGTGGCAAGCTGCGATATGCCTTGGCGAGGAGCATGCATCCTTTGAACCAAGGATTCCTGAATTTATCCTTAAAGGATAGGGCACGCAGGGAATTGAAGCATCTTAGTACCTGCAGGAAAAGAAAGAAAATTCGATGCTGTTATTAGAGTCGATCGAACACAGCATAGGGCAAACTGAATCCTTAATGGCAACATTAAGGAGATGTGGTGTGACTTGGTTACTGCCTTTGTTTGGAGTTGAAGTCTTCTGGAAAGAAGCACCAAAGAGAGTGAAAGTCTCGTAAACAAAAAAACAAAGGATGATTGCCAGGTATCTGGAGTATCATGCGTTGGATATCGCGTGAGAAAGCGGGAGTCATCAACTCCTAACCCTAAATACATCTCAAGACCGATAGCGAACTAGTACTGTGAAGGAAAGTTGAAAAGAACCCTTAATAGGGGGTGAAAAGCACCTGAAACTAAGCGGCAATATTTTGATATGGCATTAAAGAAAAGACGTTCAAGTAAAATCATCAAGCAATGAAGTGATTGAATTGAATTGATCAGTGTCATATCGTTCGTCCTGAAGCACGAGCAAGGGAGTTTATTGTTGTGGCAAGGTTAAGAGCTGAAAGCTCGAAGCCGAAGGGAGACCGAAAAACCGCAGCAACTTCGTGTTGTGAGGGTTTGAGTACGCAAGTGCTTGAGTCACAGCGATAAGACCCGAAACCAGGCTGATCTATTCTTGAGCAGGATGAAGCCGGCTTTCAAGCTGGCGGAAGTCCGTTACCGGTATTAGTCCAACTGTTCGGGTGACTTGAGAATAGGGGTAATAGGCCAATCGAACCTGGTGATAGCGGGCTCCTCCTGAAGTAACTCTTAGGTTAGCCTTTGCTGAGACAGTGAATGGGGTAGAGATACTGATTAGAAAGTACTGATTGGAAACTTTCAGCTTTCTTGTCAAACTCCAAAGTCATTCACGTCATAGAAGCAAGGAGTAGGGGATTGACGGGTAAGCCGTTATTCCTAAAGGGAAACAACCCAGACATGGATTAAGGCCCGAAAATGCTGATTCAGTGTAATCTTGAAGGGAGTCTTTGTCCTTATACAATAGGGAGGTTGGCTTAGAAGCAGCCATCCTTTAAAGAAAGCGTAATAGCTCACCTATCTAGGTCAGAGGCCCTGAAAATAATCCGGGCTAAATCAGCTGCCGATATCCATGGGTGCTTTCGAAAGGAAGTAATCCGGTAAGGAGGTATTGGAATGGAGTTAAAGCAAGGGAGAAATTTCTTGTGAATCCGTTTCAAGTATAGATCCTTGTGCTAGTAATAATAAAGAAAGATGAGAATTCTTTCCGCCGAAAGGGCAAGGGTTCCTTAGCGCTCATCATGAGCTAAGGGTTAGTCGATCCTAACTTTTACAGTAATGCTGTTAAAAGGAATGGGAAACAGGTTCATATTCCTGTACCGCATAAATACATTTTCGGCAACGATTGATTGTTTTTTGACATTTTGGGTTAGAAAATCCAAGGCTGTCGCCTTGGTTAACTAAATCAATTCTTTGAAGAAACGTAATGTTGAGAAAAAGAATAAGTTTAGGAACAGGAGAAATCTATTTTTTACACCCGGAGTCCATGAAAAAGAAAACAATAAGGATTTTATGTGATCGTACCTATAACCGAGAAAAGTGCCCGAGCTGTGAAGGCTAAGGCGTCTGAGGGTAACATAACTTAGGGAATTCGGCATAAATAGCCCTGTATCTTAGGTATAAGGGGTGCCTAACCTTGTTGAAAGGATAGGTTGCAATAACAAAAGGAGTCCGACTGTTTATTAAAAACACAGGTCACTGCTAGCCAGCAATGGTGAGTATAGTGGCTGACTTCTGCTCACTGCCAGTACGTGAAACTCTGTTTCAACGGAACTAAGCGCTGGTAAAGAGCGGGCCTAACTCTGAGGCTCTTATGGTAGCGTAATACCTTGTCGGTTTATTGCCGACTTGCACCAATGAAGTAACGAGATTCCTGCTGTCCCGAGTTATGACCTCATGAACTCGCTGCGCGGTGAATATGCCGCGGATTTCCAACGGGATGAGAAGACCCCACGGAGGTTTACCACAGCCTGATGTTGTTGTATGATTTTTGATGTGGAGCGTAGATGGAAGCAATCGAAGCACTCTCGTTAGGGAGTGTGGATGCGTCAATGGAACACCATCCTTTGAAAATTATACGACTTACTGTTCTTCGGAACGGGACCGCATTTGGTAGGTGGTTGGACTGGGGTGGTACGCCCCTGAAAAAGCATCAGGGGCGCCCAAAGGTCTGCTCAGAGGAGTCAGAAATTCCTCGTAGAGTGCAAAAGCAAAAGCAGGCTTGACCATGTTCCGCACAGCAAGGAACGTGGAAAGGAAACTTGGGTTTAGCGAACATCAGTGCAGCTGTGATGGCTGCCTGGTCTAACAGTGAACTTACCCTGGGGGTAATTGAGTGGTCGCGGGTGAGAGTCCATATCGACCCCGCGGTTTGCGACCTCGCCGTCGTCTCTTGGCATCCTGGCCGTGCATAAGCGGCCAAGGGTGGAGGTGTTAACTCATTAAAGCCGAACGTTAGTTGGGTTGAGAACGGTGCGAGCCAGTTTGGATACTATCTGTTGGAAATGTTGAATGTTTGAGGGAAAGGGTCCTTTAGTACGAGAGGAACGGGGACCCGTTGCCACTGGTAAACCAGTTGTCTGACAAGGCATCGCTGGGTAGCTACGCAGTAGATGATAAAAGCTGAAGGCATCTAAGCTTGAAGCATCCCCTAAAAAGAAACATTCTATACTGAACTCTGAAATTTTGCGGAATTTCAGGGCTAGGTTCGAGAGTTCCGGTAAAAGACCGGTTTGATAGGTTGGAAGTATACGCACAGAGCGCAAGCGATGTGTTAAGCTGACCAATACTAATCACTCAAGGAAATTCTTCTGAAGCGCTATTCAATTCAAGCCTAGATAATACTTTTTTTTTAATTCAATTCAAGCCTAAAAATGCTTTTCTGATCCTTAAACGTATACTATTTATATACATTTGTATACTTATTGTATACAGTGATTTTGTGTTAGTTAAATTGTTTTCATCCAATTCAAGAACTAAATTGCTTTCCTTGTTTTTATTCGGTTCGGGAAAGGAATTTCATTTAAGGGAAATTGCTGGTTTGATTGAAGTCACCCCTATTTATGTTTCAAAAGAATTAAGTAATTTGGTCGATTTAGGAATCCTTAATAATTCAAGGAGAGCAAACTTAAGCATTTATTCATTGAATGAAAAATGCATTTTTTTGAATGAATTAAAGGAATTATTCATTAAAACGGATTTTTTAGGGGAATTAATTAAAAAAGAACTTCAAGGAAAGGCTGATTATTGCTTTATTTTTGGTTCTTTTGCTAAAGGAATTGAATCTGATTCAAGCGATATTGATTTATTTGTTGTTTCTGAAATGAATGAGGATGATTTGATTAGGTTAATTCAGAAATTAGAGAAAAGAGTTAAAAGAGAAATTAATTATGTTTTATGGAAGAAAAAAACTTTTTTGAATAAAGCAAAAGACAATGCTTTGCTTAAAACGATTAAGAAAGGAAAAATAATTATGTTAATTGGGGATGAAGATGAATTCAGAAAACAAATCAAGTAAATGGGAAAGAATTGAATTGGATTCTGATTTAGTTGAAAATGCTTTGAATTTATCTGAAAGGGATTTGAAAACAGCTAAAGCAATGTTTAAAGCAAATGATTTTGACTGGAGTTATTCTGTTGCCTATAATTCAATGCTTCAGGCGGGAAGGGCATTAATGTTTTCGGAAGGGTTCCGCCCGAAAGGGGAGCACAAGCATGTTTCAGTTGTTGAATTCGTGAAGAAAAAATTTGGAAAAGATTTTGCTGAAAAAATACTGTTTTTATTCAATAAAATAAGGAAAAAAAGGCATTTAGCGGTTTATGAGCAGGTTAATGCAATCAGCCAAGAAGAGGCAGAAACTGCTTTGAATACGGCGGAAGAATTTTTGGGCAAAGTGAAAGAAATAATTGAAAAATAGGGTGAATTCAATTCAAGCCTAAAAATGCTTTTCTGATTCAGTTCAGACACCAGTATTTTTTCTAATTTTAAGAAGATTTAAATAAATCAATTCAGGCATAGAATTCTGTTTTTTAAGAAGTTTAAATAATTCAAATAAAGCAAAACTAAACTTATTTATACTTCTTTGGCTCTTTTTTTGTCATGGCAGGAAACAAAAATTCAGAAAAAGAAATCAAGAATGAACTGCTTAATGCATTGAATTCTGAGGCAAAACCGGTTAAGGCAGAGAAATTAAATAAAAAAATTTTGCCTAAAAAGGATTTGCCTAAGGCAAAAAATCCAACTGTAAAATCTGCTGAAAAGAATTCAACTGCAAAGCCAAAAGGAAAGAATTTAACTGCAAAAAAATTTGATGCAGATCATTTTATGCTTGCATTAATTGTTTTTGGATTGGTTGCTGTTTCAGTTGTATTGCTTTATTCAATGCATTCGGTTGGAGTAATTGATTTGGAAAAAGAATTGGCCCCCATTATTGCTCCGAAAGAGCCTGAAAACCCAAAAGCGCCGGTGATTGAAGAACCGGAACAAAAGGAACCTGAATTAAAGGAAAAATATTTTTTTGAGGAATTAATGAATGAAAAAGATTCTTTATTAGGAAAAGAATTTATTGTTGAAGCTTATCTAAACAGAACTGCTACTTGCCCGAGATTTGTTTGCTCAACAAAGCCCTGCTGCAATGACTGCTTTGAATCAATTTATTTAAGCGGGAAAGAAAAAACAATTGAAGAATTAACTGAAAATGAATTCATTTTTATTTTAGGGGTTTTTGAAGAAAAAAAAGTTGAATGCAGCGGAAACAAATGCAATCTGGAATGCAATCCTGATTTATTTATTCAGGAACAAAGAGAAGTTTATGACGGATTAAATGCAGGAATAAAAACACTGAAAGTAAAATTAAAGAAATATTCAGATGAATTATGCCCTGCATGTGATGACAACGAAATAGAAATTGAATATTATTTGGAATTGATTGAAGTAATGGGCTGAAGTCGAAAGGGATTTTTTTATGGGTTTTTGGAGAATTACTAGAAGAAACGTTAAAGAGGCTTTAAGGAAAACTCCGGAAGCAGGCAGATTTTTAAAATTCCGTGTGATTAATAAAAATCTCTCAGAAAGAGTCTTTTCAAAGGTTTGGTATGCTCCGCGCCTTCTTAATAAGGCAAGGGTCAGGCAGTATAAATATGATGAATACTTTGAAAAAGGCAAAAAAAAGAATGGCTATGGCCTTGGAAGCTATCCAAAACGCAGGGGCACCTTGGATGATTCTAGGGATAGAATTGAAGAGCTTTTAGATCAGCATAAGTTCAGCGGAGTTCTTTTTTCAAGGGTGAAATCATTTGGTTCCCTAATGCATAAAGAAGATCATATTAGAATGGTATTAGATCCGCCGCATGATCCCACCAAAGAGGTTTCATTTGATTTAGGTGATGCCGGCGGATTCCTTAGTGCAGTGAAATATTCAGAGAGGCTTACATTCAATGAAAAGTCCAGATTAACAAGCATGTTTAAGTTTGCTGTTGAAAAACTGGAGAAAGAGGAGATTGTTTCTTGGAATGAGTTATGGGCAAAAGCAGTCGGCGACTCGCCACTTCGCAAATTGAGTTACCCTGTTTTTAAGGGATTAATAGAAAGATTTACGGAAACTGTTGCAATCAGAAAATTAATGTTTGAATCTCTTGGAATCCGGGCTGTTTCTTACACTCCGCAGGAAGCTGAAAGGAATTTTTCTGTTTTAAAAAAGCATTTTGAAGAGCATGGCTATGTCCTGAAAAAAGTTTCTCGTTATGGACGCTATGAGGAAGGGCTAAATGGAACAGGCGTGTTTCGGGCGCCAAAAAAAGCAGAATATAATTCAATTCATTTTACGGTGGCAAGAAAAAAGGCAGTCATGAAGAAAAAAAAGAATGAGCCGCAAGAATATGAACCGGATGCATTTGAATTCCATTTAAGGGCTTTTGAAGATGAACATGAGATAATGAGAAGGGACAGGAAAAGGAGCTGGTTTTTTGGGGCTTTCAAAAGAAAAAAAATGCCTGGAAGAGGCAAGCCTGTCATTAAAAGCACAGAGGTTTAGTTATTAAACATTTTTTTATATAATATTCTTGAAGTACCAGGCGAACCGGTACTCTTTTCGAAGAGAGGAAAGTCCGCCCACCAGAATTTTAAAACAATTCCTGAGAAGGAATCCCTGCAACAGAGACGAGCAACATGAAACGGGCAGGGTTCAACTGTCACGCCAGTTGGCATGCGGGCACTGCTTTCAGCAGTGCATGCGCCTTAAAGGCGCACCATCCGCCAGCCGACGGGACAGCTGGTGCAAGCGCTTTAATGCGTGCTTAGACGAATTCCGGTTAAAACAGAAGGTGGCTTACTACCTGGTGCTTTTTTCTCTTTTTAACCATAACATTTAAAAACACTTTGATTAAATATTACTGGTATTGATTAAACATTTTAATCAAAACGAGGTGTTTTTGATGGATTTGGATGTATATGATTCTTGGAAAAGAAGAAAGTTAAGCCCTTTTTTGGATGATGATTTTTTTTCTGATTTAATGAGGCCGATGAGAATGCGGGTAAATGAGTTCAGGGAGCCATTGATTGATGTGGTGGATAAAGGCAGTTATTATGAATTAACCGCTGAACTTCCTGGTGTTTCAAAAGACGGTTTAAATGTTGAAGTTGATGAAAACGGCGTTTCAATTGAGGCAGAGCAGAAGCATGCATTAAAAAAAGAAGACAGGGAAAAAGGGCATTATTACAGTGAAAGGAGCTATTCAAAATTCTTAAGAAGAATTCCTTTAAGCGAGGAAATTAACCCTAATATGGCTGAAGCGGAAATGAAGAACGGAATTTTATCCATTAAGCTTGAGAAAATTAAACCCTCCCATGAAAAGGAAAAAAAAGTAAAGGTTGAAGTAAAGTAAGCCTTTGCTTTTTTCTGCAAAGGAATAGGAAAGGTTGAAGTAAAGTAGCACCTGCTTTGCTTCGCCTTTTCTTTTCACCTCTTCATTTTTCCTTTTTTTTTTGTTTTTTGCCAACTTTTCTAATGTGAACAAAGTGAGCCGTTTTTATCAAACCCAATTCAAGCGAAGCTTGAATGGGCATTGTAAAAGCTTTGCTTTTACGAATGTTTTTTCTAAAAATTTGGCGAACGCAGTGAGCAGGTTTTCGCCAACCTTTACCAAAAGGTTGTTTTTATTCTTTTCTGTTTATTCTATATTTTAATATGAAGGCAGATAAAGAAATTAAATCAGAATTCAAGAAAGTTTTTTCTAAATCTCCGGAAAAATTTTATCCTGTGAAGGAATTAAAGGAAAAAAGTTTTTTCAGGGGAAAATGCCTTGAATGCGGAAAGAATTTTTGGGCAAAAGATGAATCCAGAAAAGTATGCGGTGATGCTGCCTGCATTGGCGGGTTTAAATTCATCGGGGAAAAAAACACGAAAAAAGAATTTGATTATATTTCAAGCTGGAAGGCTTTTGAAAAATTTTTTGTTGATAAAGGATATCTGAGCATGGAAAGAAAGCCGGTTGTTGCAAGATGGAGGGATGATGTTTATTGGGTTGGGGCAAGCGTTTATGGTTTTCAGCCGCATGTTGTTGCAGGTGAAATGAAGGCTCCAAGCAATGCAGTAATTATTCCCCAGTTATCTCTGCGCTTTAATGACATTGATAATGTTGGGTTAACTGGTTCGCATTATGTGTGCTTTGATATGCTTGGTCAGCTTCATTTTGAGAAAGCAGATGAATTCAATCAAGGGCTTTATTTTCAGGAATATTTTGAATGGATTACTAATGGAATGGGCGTTCCTGAAAAGGATTTGGTTGTGCATGAGGATGCCTGGGCTGGAGGGGGAAATTTCGGTCCCTGTATGGAATTTTTTTCTAAAGGGCTTGAAATAGGAAACCAGGTTTATATGAATTATTTGGTAACAGAGAACGGCTACAGGGATTTGAAAATAAAGGTTTTGGATATGGGCCAGGGGCATGAAAGGATTCCATGGCTTTCAAAAGGAAAATCAATGTCTTATGAAACAACTTTTCCTGATGCATTGAAGTACTTGTATAAAACCACTGGCTTCAAATATGATGAAAAATTAATGAAGGAATTTTTGCCTTTTTCTGCTTTATTGAATGTGGATGAAGCTGAAAATATTGATAATGTATGGGAAATGATTTCAACTAAATCAGGAAAGGATGTTGTTGATTTAAGGAAAAGGATTTTTGCCCAGTCGGCAATTTATTCAATTGCAGAGCATTCACGTGCGGCTCTTGTGGCATTGAATGATTCGGCAATCCCTTCAAATACGGGGGGAGGATATAATCTGCGTTCAATTATCAGGAGGGCTTTTGATTTGGCGGAGCAGTTTAACTGGAAAATTGATTTCAGGAAACTGTTTGAATTGCATGCATTTCAGCTGAAATCAATGTATCCTGAATTAAGTGAAGGAATTGATAATTCATTTGAAATTTTTTCTTCAGAGGAAAAAAGGTTTGCTGAAACAAAGGAAAAATCAAAAAGAATTGTTTCAAATATTTCTGATTCAGGAATTGAAACTGATTTTTTGATTGAATTATATGATTCGCATGGAATTTCTCCGGAATTTGTGAAAAAAGAATTCGAAAAAAAAGGAAAAACAATCACGGTTCCTGAAAATTTTTATGCCTTGGTTAATGAAAGGCATTCAAATATTGTTCATGCAACTGCAGCAAAAAAAGATTTTGTCAAGGAAATTGAGGGATTGCAGGAAACAATTCAGCTGTATTTTAATTCATGGAAATTAACTGAATTTAATGCAGAAGTAACTGCTTCTTTAGGCGACCTGCTTGTATTGAACCAGACTGCTTTTTATCCTACTTCAGGAGGGCAGGAAAATGATTTAGGCGAAATTGAAGGAATTCCTGTAATGGATGTATTCAAGCAGGGAAATGTAATTGTGCATAGATTAAGCAAAGCGCATTCGTTTAGGAAAGGCGGAAAGGTTTCGGGAAAAATTGATTTTGAAAGAAGAAAGCAGTTAACCCAGCACCATTCAGGGGCGCATTTATTGAATGGAATTGCAAGGGAACTTTTAGGAAAGCATATCTGGCAGGCAGGGGCTTCAAAAACAGTTGAAAAGGCAAGGCTGGATATCACCCATTTCAGGAATTTAAATGAAAATGAATTGATGAAAATTGAGTCAAAGGCAAATGAGCTGATTAAAAAATCAGTTCCGATTCATTCCGCCTTGCTTTTAAGGGAGGAAGCCGAAGGAAAGCATGGGGTAAGCATTTATCAGGGCGGAGTAGTGCCTGGAAGAAAATTAAGGATTGTTGAAGTAAAAGGAATTGATGTTGAGGCATGCGGTGGAACCCATCTGGAAAATACTTTTGAGCTTGAAATATTCAAAATAATTAATTCAACCCGTGTTCAGGATGGAGTAATAAGGATTAATTTTGC
>JBDRGO010000024.1:0-4874 GCA_043817715.1 Candidatus Iainarchaeum sp.
TTGTTGTGAACTCGGTCACTTTGGCAGTTCATAGAATAATTTATTGGGGGATATGTTTTTTTAAAGGGAAAGGATTTTCACAAGAAAATGCGTTTAATCAATTATTTTTATTTCCTTAAATTGCTTGAATTCTTTGTCAAATGTGGCTAAGTTTTTTATTCCGTTTGCTTTCATTGATTCAATTATTGCGCAGTCGGTAAAACTAAGGTTTTTTCTTTTTTTGAATAAATCCCATGCTTTTTCAAATATTTCTTGGTTGCTATAAATTAACTCTATTTTTGAGTCAAGTATTTTTTCCCCCCAAAGGATTGCTTTTTCAGGGCTCTCTTTTTTTGCAATAAATGTTGTAGTTTCATCAAAAACATATTCTGAAATAAATATTTCATCGAATTGTTCAGAATCTATTTTCTTTCCCAATTCAAATGCTTTTGAATGAAATTTATCTCTTTTATCATTTAATGCAATTAAATAACCGGAATCCAAAAAAATACTCATTTTTTTCCTCCATACAACACTTCATCAATTTCCTGGCTTGCGTTTTCATTTCCTTTGCCCCAATCCCATGAAGGCAAATCAAGCAAACCTATTTTGCTCTTCTTTTTCTGCATTTCTTTTTTCTCCAGCCAGAAATTTAATGCCTGAGTTAATGCGGTGCCTGTTTTCAAGCCCTCTTTGACGGCTTCTGCCTTAAATTTCCTGAAAATTTTTACATCCACATCTCGGACTCCAATATTCATAAAACCCACTATATGTTTAACATGTAAACATGTTTAAAAAGTTTACTAATTTTGTTTTTCATAGATAAACTTAATTTGCGTTTAGGTATTTTTACTTGTTTTTGATAGCGCAGTTCCGGTGCCAGAGCTGTCCAAGAAAATGTGTTTTTAAAAAGCTCGGTCCCACCGGGAATCGAACCCGGCTCTGAAGTTCCGCAAACTTCTATGCTAATCCAATACACCATGGGACCTGAAATAGTTATTTTTCAATGAGCTTCAGGAATTCCTCTTTTTCCATTTTTAAATCCTGTTTAATTATTTTAGTAAGCAGTTTTATTCTTATTTCTTTATGCAGCGGAATTAAGGTTGTTCTTCCGTCTTCATGTTCAAAGAATTTGTGCGAGCCTTTTTGCCTTGTTGCTTTAAATCCAATTTTTTCAATTGCTTTGATTATTCTATTTGTTTTAATACTTTTAAGCATAAACCGCTACCTTTTCAATCCCTACAAAACCTGTTTTTATTTTTTCTTTTTTTTCTGCGGCAACTTCCAAGCATAATTCAATTGCTTCTTTTATGTTCTTCAATGCTTCTTTTTTTGTTTTTCCTTGGGTATGACAGCCCTGTAATTCAGGAACATCTGCAATAAACCATCCGTCTTCGTCTTTTTCTAGAATAACGGTAAAATTCCTTTTTTCCATTTAATTCACTTTATAATATTTCTCGCTAAAACCTAATTTAAACCAATCTATGAACTTTTCCTTCAAATAAAACCAATGATGTTTCTGCCTGTGAAACAATTTTTCCTTCTTCTTCCTTTAATATCGGGTATGCTTTCAATAGTTCTTTCTGCCTTAATTCCTTTAACCCGATTTTTAAATTAAATTCCTGCATTTTAATTCCTTTTTCCAATTGCCTTAATGCAAATGGATAGAATTCATATTCTTCTTCAATGAATTCAAGTATTTTTCTTGCATGCATATTCCTTATTGGCTTTACTTTTTCCAGTTGAAGTATTTCTGTCTGGATTCCTTCCCTTACATATCCTCTGCCGTCAGTTGCAAACGGCTCAATTGCATAAGCCGAATTATCTTCAATTGCCCTGTCATCATTATTTTCAATATTTGGAATTGTCGGGGGAGCATGCACTACTCCTTTTCCCAATCCATGCCCTGAAAGATTCTGGATAGGATTAAACCCCATTGAATTAATTTCTTTTTGGATTACTTTTCCGATTTCCTTTAATTCTATTTCTGCCTTGAATTTTTTTACTCCTGCTTCCAATGCATTTTCACTTGCCTGAATTAACTTTTCATGCTTTTTATTGAATGCAATTGAAAAAGCTGCATCAGCAATAAATCCTTCAACATGCACTCCAATATCAACTTTAATCAAGTCATTGTCTTCAATTGATTGAACACAATTACTTGGAGGAGTAAAATGCGCTGCAATTTCATTAACTGATAAATTAACCGGAAAAGCCAGTTTTCCATTATTTTTCAGAATGCTTGCTTCTATTTCTTCCACTGCATCCAATAAATTTGCCCCCAATTGAAGCACTTCTTTTGCCTTTTTCTGGGCTTTTTTATTGATTTCCCCTGCCTTTAAATAATTCTCTAATTCTGTTTTATCCATTTTGAATTCACTCCTTTTTTATTATTTTCCAGTATCCGCCTTTGTCCGGGCCAATGCGTTTGATTAGTTTTTTCTTTTTTAGTGTTTGAATGTTTTTGTCAATTGCTGTTGTGCTTATGCCTATTTTTTTTGAGAGTTCTTTTTTGCTGATGCGTGGTTTTTGTTCCATTAATGCCAGAATCTGTTTTTGGCTTTCTGCCAACCCTTCCGCCAACTTTTCTGCCAACCCCGCCTTATAGGCTGTTTGCTGGCTGGCTTTTCTTGGAAAAATTACTATAAAATGCTTTCCGGTTTCTTTGAAAATTGTTTCTGGTTCTTTTGAGAGGATGAGTTTTATTCCCCTTCCCCATTTCTCAATATAGTGTATTCTGTGAAAAAGTTCTGCTATTAATTTATTTCTTCTTTCAGAAATAAACCTGGTTTTTATTTTTTGTATTGTCAGTCCGCCGTATAATAGCCCTGGGCTTCTTATTTCCACCCTGTCTTTGAAAACAGCAAGGTCAATTGAATCATATTCATTGTAGTCCCTATGGCAGAAAGCATTGATTACTGCTTCCCTTAATGCTTCTTTATTTATTTCCGGAACATCAACACGGTAAAAGCCTTCAAGCCGCATTCCAATGTGAATGTTTTTGAGAATGTATTCCTGCGCTTTTTCAATCAGGTAAAGAATATTCCCTTCATGCTCTTGCTGGTCTATAATTGTTGCCGTGTTTTCTGTTGGAAAGTATGCGCACCGGAGTTTTGCGTAAGGAAAAAACTTTTCCGGATGAAAAGCAAAGAAAACAATTGCGGCATTTAATGGTTTTCCGTTTTTCTCCAAGTCAAGGTTCTTTAATGCTGATGCAGTTGAAGTAAATTTTAATCCTGCTTTTTTTAAAAATGCCTTGATTTTTTGTGCATTGATGTCCTTTATTGAAGCATCTTTGCAGATTTCCCTGTCCCATTGCATGCTATTGCTTTTTTCCAACAGCATGCGTTTGAGTTCAGCCCTGTTTACCTGCTTGTTTTCATCGCCAACCCTAAGGTATGAACGCCCGTATGCAAAATACGGCGTTTCGTTTCCTGAAAACTCAACAAAAACACAGGTTTTTTCTTCAATTATTATTTCTTTGATTTTCGGGTAAATTTTTGGTTCAATATAATCTGAAATTGTTTTAGAAATTTCCCTTATAGTGTTTTCAGTGACTGTTTGCCCTATTATTGTTCCGTTGTTTTTGATTCCAAAATAAAGCCCGCCTTTCTGGCGTTTGTTTAAAATTGCAGTAATTGAAATTACTGCTTCTTTTAATTCAGAAGTTGATTTTTTTAACTCCAATGCCTCTGATTCCTTAAATTTCATGATTAAAACCAGTTAAGTTCTTCACTTAAAAATAAGGTTTCCAACAGGAATTTAAACCCGATTATTTTTTAGAATTTGAAGCGCTTACAATAAATAAAACGCTTATTAAAACAATTAAAACCATGAATTCATTTACTTCAGGAATAGTTATGTTCTGAAATTCAGGCATTAAATAAAACAATTCATAATCAGAACCAGTTAAACCAGTTGCTTGATTATTATATAAAACAGTTAAAGTATGTTTTCCTTCCGTGCTTAATTCAGTCCCTGAAATCACGCAGTTAAATAATTGATTTCCCCCTATTGGAATAGTATATGCGCTTTGCACTTCTGAACAGGCAATTGATTTAGGCGTTTCCTTGCCTTTTTTAAGAGTTATTTGCAAATCACCTGAACTAACTTGCGTTAATTCTTGAAGCGAATAATTGTATATTGTTGCAGTATAATTTAATTGAGTGTCAAGTTTCGGCGCATTAGTTAAATTCAATTTCACTTCAATCCTTTCCTCCGGTTTGCAGTAACCCAAATAATAACAGATTGCCCATATTGGCAAACATTTTGCAGTAAAATCTTCTCCTTGTGTTAAGCCATGCGATTCAATTACAATATCATATGCATAACCATGGCTTGAATAAGGCGGGCTTCCTGAAACATCTTCCTGCCCGACAACAATTCTGTAATAATAAATCGGGGCCAAATTTGGTGGGGGTGGTTGATATTTTTCTAATTCAGGTGTGTCACCTGTTGTAGCCCACTGAAAAAACGCATCTTTTCCTGTTGGAATACCAGTGCAAGGATCAAGTTCATCAGCAAATGCATTTAATGAAACTAGAATTAAAGCCAATACAATTAATGCTTTTTTTTTCAATTCAAACTCGCTCCTGCCAATCTGTAAATTTTCACTGTTTCTTTTTCTAAATCAACAAATGCAGTGTAATTTCCCAGCTGCGGATGGGAAAAATTAACCTGAATTAATTCTTTTTCTTCTAATTCCAATCCCAGTTCTTCATTTATTTCTTTCACTGTTTCAGGCAGTAAAAACTTTAATTCTGTTGAATAATCCTTTCCTTCAATATATGTTTTGAATACTTTATCCTGCTTAATTAAATCCATTGCCTGTTCTTCAGGAGAAATTATTTCCTTTACTGCGTCCTGATTGACTTCAACAAAAACCATTAATGCAG
>JBDRGO010000025.1:0-13845 GCA_043817715.1 Candidatus Iainarchaeum sp.
AAACTCCTTGCTCTTTTCTGTCCAATCCAAAAAACTTCCAAAAACAAAACACAAAAACAAAAAACACAACAACCGCACACAAACAAACAAAAAAAATCAAAAAAACAACGATTCAAACCCGCCAAGTGTCAAACTCAGGTTTTAATTATATCCTGTTCTTTTGCTTATATGAAAAGTCGTGATTCAGCTGGTTTTGGTTCTGGTTTGGATTTTTGCTAAATTAATGAGGCAAAAAGCAAACAATTTCACCTTTTATTTTTTATTTTCTTAACTGTTTCTTTTTTGTTCTCTTTTTCCGGTTCAATTAAGTTAATATTTCTTTTGCATTTAATTTAGTTTCCTAATAAGCAATTTTTACGCATAAAGGTTTTTAAAGGACTTAATTATAATTCTATTCCTTTCAGAAGGCGATTAAAATGAGTGAAGTTTTTGAGGAAGTAATTAAGCGGGATGGAAGAAAAACCGAATTCCGTTTGGATAAGATAACCAAGGCGATTTTTGCGGCGGCAAAAGCAGTCGGGGGCGAAAACCAGGCTTTGGCGCAGGAATTATCCATTAAGGTTTATAATGAATTGAAAAAGAATTTCACTAAAAAAAGCCCCCCGACAGTTGAGCAGGTTCAGGACACGGTTGAAAAGGTTTTAATTGAATCAGGACATGCACAAACCGCAAAAGCCTATATCCTGTACCGTGACCAGAGAAAACAGATCCGTGATACAAAGGCATTTTTGGAAAAAGTAGGAAATGTTGTTGATGATTATGTGCTGAAAAGTGACTGGAGGGTTTCAGAAAACTCTAATGCAAGTTATTCCCTTTCAGGTTTGCAGGCGCATGTTTCAGGGGCAATTTTGGCGGAATATACTTTGAAAAACATTTATCCCAAGGAAATTTCTGATGCCCACAGGAGCGGGGATTTGCATATTCATGATTTGGGCACTGGGACTTTTGCAGGTTATTCTTTTTATAGAAATGAAACAGTTGTTGTAAAGAATAAGATTACTAAAGAAGTTTTTTGTCTTTCATTAGAGCAATTATTTTATTTGGTGAATGCAGGAACCATTGAAGAAAACGGGTTTGAATTAAAGTATTCAAATGAATTTGAAGTATTGGATGAAACTGGTTGGACTGGAATTCAAAGAGTTTTAAGGCATAAAGATAATGGAAAGAAATTAATCTCATTCAATTCATTTAATGGCGGAAACTTAATTGTAACGGAAGACCACCCATTTATTGCTCTTGAAGAAGTAAAAAAAGAAAGTACTTGTAGCAAATGCAGTTCTTTAAACGTGTTCAAAAATCGTTCAAATAAAAACGGATTTGATTATTTTAAATGCAAGGAATGTAGTGCTACTTTTAAAAAACACATTAAATCAATTGATTTAAATAAAAGAAAAACAAGTTATGCAAATGAAATTAATCTAAGTAATTATATAATCACTCCTGAAATTAATTTTTCTCCTGCGTATGTTGATTCTTCTTTAAATGCACGGGACTTTTGGTTTATTGGATTCTTTATTGCTGAAGGAAATAAAAAATATAATTCTTTTCAGTTTGAATTAAGTACTAATTCACTTGAAGCAGATAAATTAATGAATTACCTTGCTGGAAAAAACATTGAATTTACGCAAAGCTGTAGAACAAGAAACGCAGTAACATCAGGTGAAATGCTTTTAGAAGAAGAGCAGATATTTAATGAAATGATTTCAATTCATGTACATGAAAAAAATCTCCCGAATGAAATGGTTTCATTAATGAATTCAATTCGTGCTGGTTCAGAAAACAAAAACTTACCAATTCAATTCATGAATTATTCTCCTGAATTAATTGGAGGATTAGTAAGTGGATTAATTGACGGGGACGGAGTAATAAGAAATGATGATGAATGGGTTTCAAGAGCAAACATTAGATTAACTTCAAAAACTGCTTTAAGCCAGATTCATTTTTGGTTGAATAATAATGGAATGAATTCAAGTTTGTCAAGCATTGATTCTTATGGTGAAAGAGAATTTAATGGTGTAAAAATTATTTCAAAAAAACAACTTTATAGTTTAACTTTTTATATTCCTGAAAACAAAGCAAATTTATTTAATGAATGCATTAAATTAACTCCTGAATTTAAATTCTCAAAAAAAGAATTGGCTCAAAAAGAATTTTCTTCTTTACGAAAAATTGAGGAAATAAAAAATGATTCAGAATATGTTTATGACATTACTACTGATTCCCATTCATTTTTATGCAATGGGGTTTTAGCCCATAATTGTGCCGGCTGGTCGTTAAGGCAGTTATTAATGGAAGGATTTAATGGAGTTCCGGGAAGGATTGCTGCTAAACCATCAAAACATTTTAATGCCGCTTTAGGGCAGATAGTTAATTTTTTTGGAACTTTGCAGAATGAATGGGCCGGTGCACAGGCATTCAGTTCATTTGACACTTATTTGGCGCCGTTGGTTAGGGCGGACAATTTAGATTATAAAAAAGTAAAGCAGTCAATGCAGGAATTTGTTTTTGCAGTTAATTCAACTTCAAGATGGGGAAACCAGGTTCCATTCACTAACTTGACTTTTGACTGGACTGTTCCGGAAGATTTGAAGGACAAGCCGGTAATTGTCGGAGGGGAATTATTGGATGAAACTTATTCTGATTACCAGAAAGAAATGGATCTGATTAATAAGGCATTTATTGAAACAATGATTGCAGGGGATATGGATGGAAGAATTTTTACTTTTCCGATTCCAACTTATAATATTACGAATGAATTTGACTGGAACAGCGAGAACGCAAATTTATTGTTTGAAATGACTGCAAAATACGGAACGCCTTATTTTCAGAACTTTGTTAATTCAAGTTTAAAGCCAAGTGATGTTAGGAGCATGTGTTTAGAAGAAAATGAGTTTATTTTAGTGAAAGAAAAAGAAGAAATAAAAAAAATGAAAATTAATGAATTAATTGAAGCTTATTCAAAAGAATTTGACGATAAATGGAGTGAACCAAAAAAAGATGTTTTTGCCCTTTCATTAAATCCAGTAACTTATAAAGTTGAATGGGCTAAAATTAATGCTTTTTATAAAACAAAAGATAATTCTCTTGTCAGAATAACCACTAAAGAAGGCAAAAAAATCAATGTTTCAAAAGATCATCCTGTAGCGATTTATACTGAGGAAGGAATTAAAACAAAGCTTGCAAAAAACATTAAGAAAAATGATTTAATTCTTTCAACTAAAACAGCTGAGAATTCTTTAAATTACCACAATCAATTTTTTGCTGGATTTGAACTGGATGAAGAAATGGCGTTCTTTTTAGGTTTATTTGTTTCAGAAGGAAATTATTTATATGAAACAAGAAAAAATCTCCGTACTTATGGAAAAGAAAAAGGATTACAATTTACTTTCCATTTAAAAGAACAAAATTTGATTTCTTTTATAAAAGATTTTGTTTCAAAAAGATTTAATTTAGAAACCAAAGAAAAAAAAGACCCTAGATGGGACACTTATTATTGTTATATTTATAATTCAGAACTTGCGAGAAAATTAGCTAAAAATAAGTTATGCAAAAAACATTCTCTCCCAAAAGAATTATTTAATTCCCCCAAAGCTGTAATTGAATCATTCTTAACTGGTTTTTTTGAAGGTGATGGTTATACTAAAGGAAATGAAATCCACATTAATGATAAGGAAATCGCAAAAGAACTTGTGTTGCTTTATACTTTAGTGGGAATTCCAGTAACTTATAGAGAAAGAAAAAACTCACAAGTGATAAGAATCCAGCACATTCAGGGAAGGGGCTCAAAACAAGGAATAATTAAAAACGATATTTTGTATAATCGTGTTCCGCAATTTGTGGTTCAAACAGGAAAAGATAAACCATTTTACAGCAAGCAATTTATGGTAAGTCTAAGTGCAGTGGAAAAACATAATGCATTTACTGCTGAAGCAGAAAAATTAATGAATGCGGATTTTGCGGCAGTTCAAGTTAAAGAAGTTGAATTAGAAAAACAAGAAAAAGAAATTAATTTTTATGATATTGAATTAGAAAAAAACCATTTTTTTATTCATTCGTTAGGCACAATAACTCATAATTGCTGCAGGCTTCAGCTGGATGTAAGGGAATTAAAAAGCAAAACAGGCGGTTTATTCGGAAGCGGTGAATCAACCGGGTCTGTTGGAGTTGTAACAATTAATCTTCCAAGAATTGGCTATCTGTCAAAATCAAAAGAAGAATTTTTTGAAAAACTGGGAAAATTAATGGAATTAGGAAAAGAATCGCTTCAAATTAAACGAAAAGAAGTAATGAAAAACATGAAAAATGGATTGCTTCCTTATTCCCAAAGATATTTGGGAACCCTGGACCATCATTTTTCAACAATTGGTTTGGTTGGAATGAATGAAGCATGCCTTAACTTCCTTGGAAAAGACATTACTTCTGATGCAGGAAGGGAATTTGCATTGGATGTGCTTGATTTCATGCGGGACAAATTAACTGTTTTTCAGGAAGAAACAGGGCATATTTTTAATTTAGAGGCAACTCCTGCTGAAGGCACTTCATATCGCTTGGCAAGATTGGATAAAAAAATTTATTCAGACATAATTGCTGCAGGAACAAAAGAACCTTATTACACTAATTCAACCCAGTTGCCTGTAGGGCATACTGAAGATATTTTTGAAGCATTAGAACACCAGGATGAATTACAAGCAAAATATAGCGGCGGCACGGTTCTCCACGGTTTTATGGGCGAAAGAATTACTTCAAGTGAAGCATGCAAAAAATTAGTTAAAACAATTGCATATAAATTCAAGCTTCCGTATTATACAATAACCCCTACATTTAGTATATGTCCTGAACATGGTTATATTGCAGGAGAGCATCATACTTGTCCCTGCATTAAAGATAAAGAAACTGAAAAAAAGGAGGTGGCAATAAATGCCAGATGAATGCAGTAAAGAAAATGAATGCGGCCAGCAAACAGAAGTTTTTTCAAGAGTAGTTGGTTACTTTAGGCCAGTACAGAACTGGAATGAAGGAAAAAAAGAAGAATTTAAAGACAGAAAAGAATTCACTGAACAAAAAGCAATGCAGCATATCTAATTCTTTCTTTTTTTTTTAATTTTTATTTTTTACCAACTTTTTTAAAAGTTGTTTAAAGTGATTTCATGGATTTTTACGGAATACAAAAAACAACTTTAGTTGATTTTCCTGACACAATCGCATGCGTTCTTTTTACAGGCAGATGCAATTTCAAATGCGGTTTCTGCTATAATAAAGACCTTGTATTGAATCCGAAAAAACTTCCGAAAATTTCCGAACAAGAAGCAATTGATTTTTTAATTAAAAAAAAGAAATATTTGGAAGGCTTGGTTATTTCAGGAGGCGAACCCACGCTTCACAAAGAGCTTTCTTCTTTTATTAAAAAAGCAAAAGAAATCGGTTATAAAATAAAATTAGATACTAATGGATCAAATCCTGAGGTATTAGAAAAATTATTCAAAGAAAAACTCCTGGATTATGTAGCAATGGACATTAAATCTTCTGAAAAAAATTATGAAAAAGCATGCGGGGTAAAAATTGATTTTTCAAATATTAAAAAATCTGTTTCATTAATTATGAATTCAGGAATTGATTATGAATTCCGTTCCACAATAATGCCTGAATTTTATTCAAAAAAAGACGCTGAATTAATAGCAAATGAATTAATTCCAAATGCAAAAATTTATTTTTTACAGCAATTCTTTCCAGTTGAAACACTTATTGATTTATCTTTTAGTTCAAAACCACGTTATTCAAAAGAGCAGGCACTTGAATTAAAACCAATCCTTGAAAAAAAAAATTAAGAAAGTTGAAGTAAGGAATTTTGATTAATGCTTACAGCATCTGCATGTTGCATTTTCTTTCTTGTCTTCAACCATCGGCTTTCCGCAGCAATGATTTACTTCAATTTTTGGGTGTTCGCATTCTTCATCTCCGCAGTCGCATTTCATTTCAGTTCCTTTAACTTTCATATGCTTTCCACAGCATTTAGGCGCTTCAACTTTTGCACCGCATGAGTCGCATTTCAATACAGTCATTTTTTCACCTCCTATTCCAAAAAGTTAACAATTGTTAAATTTTAATCACAAAATTCTTTTAATACTATCCTAAACCCTATTGCATATTTCATAAAACCCCCTTATCCAAAAGATTATGTATTAAGGAAACAAATTATTTGTTTTTCTAAATAACTTTTATCAACCATATTATTGTGAATAAAAGAGGTTGATGAATGAAGTAAATAATCAATGATTTTCTTCCAATTGCTTGAATTAATTCAATTATTTTCATTTTTGGCTTCTCAATTTTAATCCTTGGCTTTAACTCATAATAAAACCAGTTTCCTGCTGAAATTCCTATTAAAACAATTCCATACCATGGAATTATTGGAAAGAAATCAAGCGCAGCAAAAGGCCTTGACAAACCCATCCAAACCAATGATTCAATCCCAAATCCCTCTAAATTCACTATAAAAGGCACTAAAATTAGCAATATTCCAAGCAAAAAAGCCATTTTTTTTGTCCTGATTAATGGAATTGACAGTACTATTGACATTCCGATTAAATGTAATACTCCGAAATAAATGAATTGCGTTGGAAACAAAATCCATGAAAAAAATGTAATAATTAATCCAAAACCGAATACTTTTGCGCCTCTTAATAAGAAATTTTTTGCATAGTTTTCCTTATGCTTGGAATAATTAATTGTTAATATAATTCCTGCAATGAACAGAAAAAGCCCTGCAGTGATTTTTTGAAGTAATCCAAATCCTCCTGAATATAATTCCACTTCAATTAATTCAAAATAATTTAAATTCCAAATAAAATGAAATATTATCATTAATATTACTGCAATTCCTCTTGCAAAATCAATTTCCCAGAAACGAATTTTATTCAATTTGAATCAATTCCTGCAAAATATTTTTTATTCAATTTAAACCAAATAAATTAAAAAAGAAGTTTTTTTATACTAGTAATTTCTTTTATTTGCAGTGGTTTTTAATGAATTTAAATTTTTCAGAAAAATTTAAAGCTTTAAATTTGCAAAAAGCAAATTTAAATTTTAAAATCGAAGATTTTAAAGCTTTAAAAACCTCAGAGGTTTTTAAATGAAATTAAAATTATTTTTTGTTTTAATTGTTTTATTATTTTCTTTGAATGTTTTTGCAGGGGGCGTAGGAGATAGGTGTGATTATGATCGTTATGCTGATTCTGAATGCGACACTGCTTACAATATTTACTGCATTAATGATGTTTGTACTGAGTATGTTGGTTCAACTGAAGATTCTTGCACTGATTCAGATGGAGACAATCAATTCACTTCAGGTAATGTGGGTTTTTTTTACAGAAATTCAAATGGAGAATTTGTAACTGATATTTATAATGACAGATGCATGCTTGGCACAGGAACTGTTATTTCTTGTTCTGCTGAAGAAGACTGTAACTTAAAAGAATTCATTTGTTTAATTGGAAGAGAAATTAATTACAGTGAAAAAACTTATTCTTGTGAATTTGGCTGCAGTGAAAGTGCTTGCCTGGTTTCCCTTCCCGCCACTCCCGAACCGCAGGAAGGCGATACATGCAATTATTCTGAAAATGATGATGATGAATGCGATGCAGAAAATAATTTATTTTGTGTTGAAGGAGAATGCACTTTATTAGATGAAGAACCTGTGCAATCCTGTATTGATTCAGAAACAGATGTAAATATTTTTTTCAAAGGTGAAATTGATTACGCTTATAGGGATTCAGATGGCTCAGTTGTTTCTGGAACAAAATTAGATTCTTGCACTGGAAATAAAGTAAAGGATTTTTTTTGTTTAAGCACTCTTCCAAACAATGGACAAACTTTTGATTACTCTCTTTTAACCTGTGAAAGTGGCTGCAGTAAGGGGGCATGTGTATTTGAAGAATCTGATTCAAATGATGATTTGCCTGAATCAATTACTAATCAACAATTACTTCAATTTATTGATGACTGGAGTAAAGGAGAATTAGGTGAATCAATGGAAGAAAATGATTTAGCAATTCAGGAAATAATTGAAATATGGAAAAATTCTTAATTAATAAAAAAAGCAAAGAAAGCTAATAATAAAAAAGAAAGAAGAAGAGAATTAAATTCTCTTATTTTTTTTTCATTACAAATAATGCTCCAATGATTATTATTACTAAAACTAATCCTCCGATAATATACATTGTGTAATCTTCTTGTATTGGTTCAGGTTCTGTTGGTGGTTGTGGTGGAGGAGTTGGTTCAGGCTCTGGAACTGCTTTTGAAATGAATAAATCTCCTGCAATTGGCCATGTTTCTTCAAGTGTTTTCCAGTTTCCTGAAAGCGCTTCTTTGTCACTGAAATTTGCAGGGGCTTTTAAAGAATATTTTAATGTTGTTATATTCTGGAGTTTGTTTCCGTATAAAAGCCATTTTATTTTGTTTTCAAAACTTACTGCATTAGGTGTCGAAGAAACCAGTTCCCATCCTGTAGGAATATCTTCAGTTACAATTAATGAACTGGGTTCTTCTCCGTTAAGATTAATGTTTATTTCAATATTAATTGTTTTTCCTGGTTCAGCATTTCCTTTAACTGTTCTTTTGACTTCCATTTCAGCAAAGCAGACAGGCAAAAGCAAAACAAGGAATAATGCAATTAAAAGAATTTTTTTATTTAACATGACTTCCACACTCCCATGATATTCATTATAGCTAAATCATTTTCTCCAAGATTAAGTCCAAGCTCTGTTTTAGACCATTGTTCAATATATCCAAGTAAATCCTGATTGCTTATCGGGCATTGAGGAATTTTAATTCCTGAAACAGTTGCTGTTGTTTCACCAATAATGGCTCCTGTTTCTTCTAAAACTTCATATTCTCCTGTGAAATTCACTTCAGTTCCTGATTCAAGGTCTTTTAAGGGATAATAATAAATTGTGAATTTATCTGAAGCCAAAGGATTTCCCATTAAAACAATTTCCAACTCCCTTGTTTCAGAATCATAGGCATAATCAAGTCCTTGGTTATTTAAAGCAGGTTCACTTAGATTCATTTCTTCAGGGACTTTTTCAGTTATAATCAAGCCTGAATAATCTTCATTCAAATAATAATCGATTTTGACAACATAAACTCCGCCAGGATAAATTATATCTGGAACGTTTCTTACAATAACCACAGGAGACTCATTTATTTCAGAAGGCAGTGAAACGAAATTAATTTCTTGTGAATAAGCAGTTGTTTGAAATTTTCCATTGGCATAGTTTGCGGTTCCATAACCAAATAATGTACATTGGCCTTCTTTGATAAAGGCAAATTTTGAGGTTAAGGACTGAACTCCTTGAGTTTCTATATTCTGGCTCACTACAGTAGTATATTTTTCATCTCCTTCACATATTGCGAATACCGCAACATATTCCAAGTCAAAATCGCTTTCAACACTTACTTCCATTTCTCCTGGAACATGTTGGTATCCTTCTTCTGGACTGATTATTGAAAAGGATTCAGCTCCAACAAATGAAGAAAAAACAAACAGTATTAAAGTTAACAAAAATATTTTTCGAAACATACTCTCAATTAGATTTAAAGTAATATAAAAAAGTTTGTTTTATGAATTTAATATTAAGAAAAAGAAATAAAATAAGAGATGAAAGAAAAAATAGGAAGAAAGGAATGAATTCAAATTCCTCCTTCGTAATAATCATATCTTGTTGTTGTTCCTGTATTGAATTCAAATTCCTTTAATTTTTCTAATGTTGTTAAATCATTTGCTTTCAGCATTTTATTGGATAAAGTATATAACACATTTTCAATGTATAGTGAACGCTGAACTTGGTAATCGTATCCATATCCATAACCTCTTTTTAGTTCTTCTTCTTCACTTATGTGTGTTATTCTTCCTCTTTCAGTAAATCCTGTGCTTAAATTTACTTTGAATACAAATGCGCCCTGAAATACCTGTGTTCCATAAGCCGGTCCCCAGTTTCTTTCATCTGCTTCTTGTTTTTGTTCTTCTGAAATTTCTGCAAGTGTTATTGGAATTATAAGCAATTCTTTTTCTTTGTCATACAAAAACGCTTTATGGTCCTGTAATGCATATGAATCTGTTCCTCTGTCGCCGATAATTATTTTATGCATTTCAATTGGATTTGCTACATCACTTACATCAAAGATTGCCATTTTCATTCCCTGATACCATGCAAAATCCCCTTCTTTTGATTCAATTGCATCTTTTCCTATTCCGATTAAATGGTGCTCATCAATTGGATGCAAATAATCTGAGTATCCAGGAATCTTTAATTTACCTAACACTTTTGGATAATATGGATTGCTTACATCAATTACAAATAATGGATCAACTTTTTTGAATGTAACCATATAAGCCTTTTTTCCCATAAACCTTGCTGAATAAATTTTTTCTCCTGGAGCTAAATCTTCTAGTGTTCCAATCAATTTCATTTCTTTATCTAATATATATAAATTATTTGTGCTTTCGCTTCCATTTCTTGAAACCTGCCCTGATGTAGTTGCAATCCTGAAATTTCCTTCAAATTCATCCATTGAAAACTGATTTAATGCATGACCTTTTACTTGTCCTTGTCCAACAAAATTAATTCCTTGAGTTAAATTAAATTTGTTAATAATTGTTGTTTCTTCATTGCCCCAGACAACGGTTTGCACATCTTTTACTACTGGAATGTCTGAAGACAACCAAGCAGTTGAAGCTAAATAAATGTTTTCATTTGAAGCAAAAACACTTTCAGCATTTCCTGCAATTGTTTCTTTTTCCATTTTTCCTGAATCCATTTCCATTGAGGCAATTGTTACAAAATTGTATGCAGGCATTGGATAAATATATCCAATATCTGTTGCTTCAGCAATCGGTTTAATTAATTCTCCTTGTTTCATTAAAGGAATAATATTGTCTTCTCCGCATCCGCCTTCTTGTCTATAACAATAATGTGGATAACTATTAATTACAAAAAAAGCTTTCCCTTCAATTAATCTTGAAGTTACATAATTTCCTTCAAACACAATTTCTTTTTCTAATATTGGTCTTCTTTTATCACTAATATCATATAATTGAGCAGTTATTCCTCCTCTCCAAGAAGGATAATACATTTCTGGAGTTGCTGGCATTGGTTCTTCAGCAAAAACTTCATATTTGTATCCGAACAAAAGCAATTTATTTCCTGAAACAAACATTTCTTGCGGAGTAACATTCTCTAAATCAGTTTTTGAAACCATTTGACTTGATTCAATTGGATAAGCATCAGTTATAACCAGATAATTATTTGAAAAATTATAAATATATTTTCCATCTGATTTAATTATATCTGCTTCATCAACTCCCTGCACCTGAACATTTGTTTCAGAATAATCAGTTCCATAACTTGCTTTTGCATTGCTTTCAGCTACTCCTGCGCTTAGTGGCACTGCCATTCCGACAGCCATGTCCATCATTCCATAATTTCTTCCCATATTCTGTGAGTCTTCAAATGCAGCAACCATTGCAGCATAACTTTCAAATCTAGGAATTTCTTCAAAAGAAAGCTGTTCTGGAACAGTGCATCCAATCACTGCCAAACTCAACAAAAATAAAATAAACAAAATACTAATTTCTCCTTTATTCATTATTTCTCTTTTATTCATAATTCCACCTTAAATTAATTTAAATTTTTTTAATTAAAAATTTAATTCACCTGCAATCAATATGCTCTTTCATATTTAAATACTGGTTTTTTTAATTAGGAAAAAAACTAAAAAGAAAAAGATTCGCCCCCGCCGGGATTCGAACCCGAGTCACCGCCTCACTACAACTTTTTTTTAAGTTGGTGAACGGAGTGAACCGTTTTTGCCAACTTTTTCCCAAAAAGTTGCGACAGGGCAGCATCCTAAACCGCTAGACTACAGGGGCAAAACCATTACTTAATTTTTTCCAATAAAGTATTTAAATCATTCTTTCTTCTTTTTTCTCTCATTTTCTAGTATATGTTCTGCATCTTTAGGGTTTTGATACCCTTCCATGAATCCTGCTTCTTCTGGTTCAATTGCATCTTCTTCCATTAACTGTTCTTCCTGTTTTTCATCATAAATATCTGAATCTCTTTTCTCAACTAATTTTTTTTCTCTTCAATTAATTTTTTGCTTTTTGAATCATCATACATAGTCATTTGAATTTCACCTATATCAATACATTTCACTTTCTTTTAAAACCTTTTGTTATGTATACAAACCAGTTTTTTTAGAGACTTTTTTTCACTTAAAGTATTTTCAAATATCTCTTGTATTCCCAGTCAGTTACATGCAATCTGAAATCATCCCATTCTTTTCTTTTTCCTTTCAAGTAACTATTGAATGTGTGTTCTCCTACTGTTTCCTTCATTAATGAATCTTTTTCAAAGTAATCAAGTGCTTCGCTTAAACTTGATGGAAGAGTATCAATTTTATGTTCTTTTAATTCTGTTTCATCAAAATCAAAAATATTTTCTTCAGTTGCTTCAGGAGGAGTTAATTTTTTTTCAATTCCTTCCAGTCCAGAAGCCAATAAAACAGAAAAAGCAAGATATGGATTGCATGCTGGATCAGGATTTCTTAATTCCATTCTTTTTGCTTTCTGGTTTTTGTTTGTGGATGGAATCCTGATTAATGCGCTTCGATTCATTCTTGCCCATGAAATATAACACGCTGCTTCAAATCCAGGAGTCAATCTTTTGTATGAATTAACTATTGGATTGGTTATTGCGCACATTGCTTTCACATGTTTTAACTGCCCTGCCATAAAATTATATGCAGTTTCACTTAAACCATATTTGTCTTCTTCTCTGTAAAACTGATTTTTTTCTCCTTTCAAATCAAATAAACTTTGATGAGTATGCATTCCAACTCCATTTACTCCTGTTCTTCTTTTTGGCATGAATGAAACAAATTGATTATGCTTTCTTGCAACCTGCTTTAATGCATACCTAAAAGTAATTGCATCATCTGCATGATGCAGTGCATCAGAATATCTGATATCAATTTCATGCTGGTCATCTGCAACTTCCTGGTGGCTCATTTCAACAGTCATGCCCATTTGTTCAAGTGCAAGAATCATGTCCCGTCTTACATGCGAGCTTGTGTCCTGCACAAAATCAAAGTAATGGTCATTTCTTTTTTCCTTGTTCAGGAAAGCCAATGTATCAACATCTTCTTTGTTAATTAAATCAAATTCCTGCTCTGTTCCGACAAAAAAACTATGCCCCATTTCTTCTGCTTTTTTCAATGTTTTTTTTAAAATATATCTTGGATCTCCTTCAAATGGAGTGTCATCAGCATTTAATACATCACAAATAAACCTGCATTCATTTTTTTCATTTAATTTCCATGGAAGAATTGAATAAGTATTCAAATCAGGCAGAAGCTTTTGATCGCTTTCCTGAATTCGCATAAATCCCTGAATTGAAGAGCCGTCAAAATGAAACCCTTCCAATGCATCCTCTAAAAACCTTTCAACAGTAACAGTAGTGCTTTTTACTCTGCCGAAAATATCAGTAAACTGCAGTTCAATTAATTTAATATGGTCTTCTTTGAATTTGTCTTTGATTTGAGTTAAATCCATATCTTTAGCCCCCTAGTTTGTATTTAGAAGATAAGCAAATTAATTTAAACTTCACTTCAGAAATCTTATTGAACCGCATGAATTTAAATTTTCAAAAAAAATTTAAAGCTTTAAATTTGCAAAAAGCAAATTTAAATTTTAAAATCGAAGATTTTAAAGCTTTAAAAACTAGAGGTTTTTAAATGAATTCAGAAAACATTGAAAAACTAAAAATCGCCTGCAAGAAAACTGATGAA
>JBDRGO010000026.1:0-14437 GCA_043817715.1 Candidatus Iainarchaeum sp.
GAGTAACTACTGGAACTCCGAGTCTTTTTGAGATTAGCGAAAGCAAACAATCTGATTTAGGAATATTTTCTTTCTTGCTTATTTCTTTTGCAGCAGTTAACTCTTCTCTTAAAGAAAAAACAACCTCAATTTTTCTTTTTTTATTTAAACCAGAAAAAACCTTTGAAAAAATTTGTTCTTCATTTAATTCAAGTTTATGCATTAATTCATACAAAACAGAAGGAGTTATTAGAACAAAATACCTGCAATTAATCGCTTCTTCAATAAACTTATAAGCAAATTCTCCAATTGGAATTACTCCATCACTTCTAAGCAAATAATAATCCAGAAAAATATTCGTGTCAACTAAAACTTTTTTCATGGAAAAGAAAAAAATTTTCTGTTTATAAGTAATTTCGGAACCTCAGTTCCGGTGCGAGATGTCTACATGATGTAGATGGTTTTTAAATAATTTTGTATATACATTGTCTTTATGGAAACTGTGTTGGTTAATTTTAGGTTAAGAAAAAACATGTTAAATGAAATGGATTCAGCAATAAAAGAAGGCTTTTATGACACAAGAACTGAATTAGTTAAAAGCTCTGTTAGGAAAGAAATAAGTGAATGCCAGAAAAAGAAATTAATTGCTTCTTTAAGGAAAAGAATGGGCGAAGGAAAAAGATTAGGCATTAAAGAACCTACTGAAGAAGAAGCAGAAAAAATAAGGGAAAAATCGCTTGAAGAATCATTGAAGAAAAAAGGATTAATATAATTCTTCTGGTTTAAGTGTTTCACAAAAATCCTGAAGTTCATAAAAATGTTTATCTCTTGAAACCAAACACAAATTATTTTTTCCTGCAATAATTGCAAGTAAAGCATCAGCTAAAAGAAGGTTTTTGTTTTTACTAAAATTTTTTGCTAAAGAATTTGGAAGAGCGGACTTCCGGTGTGGGCGTCTACATAATTCTTGTTTTGTTTTCTTCTTCTATTTCCTTTAAGTAAAGCATTTTCACTGCTTCAACTGCATTCTCTGCAATTGGTTTTGCTCGTTTTACTGCCTGTTCATAAGTCATTCCTGGACCGGAAATTGCTAAACCAATTGGTTTATTGAATTGAAGTGATAATTCCTGCAATGTTTTCAAAGTAGTGAAAGCGATTGCTTCATCATGCTTTGTTTCTCCTTTAATTATTGCACCAATAACGATTACTGCATCAATTTCAGGAGAATTAAATAATGCACTAACAGCTAAAGGAGAATCAAATGCCCCAAAAACCTCAATCACGTTAATTATATTCAATCCAAGTTTTTTTGCTTTTTCTTTTGCAGCATCCAAACCAATTGAAGTGATTTCTGAATTGAATTTTGCAACAACAATACCTAATTTCATTTTTTCACCTTAAATTCAATCAATCCATAATAATTCAACAAATTAATTGTTTGTTTTTCTAATATTCTTTTTCCTTTTTAATTAATTTCTTTGTTTTCTTTTTTTATTCAATTTTTTTAGCATTTTCTTTTCCTTGTCTTTCTCCTGTTCCTGCTCTTTTGGATAATTCTTCTGGGTTTTTAATCATCCAAATTGCATTAATTGCATGTTTTGAAACTCTATTAAATACAATTTCTTTTAATTCTTCTTCGTTTGATGCTTCATTTTCAAATACAAATACTCCTAACGCAGGTTTTTTCGCTAATAATTGCGCGAAAATAATTCCCTGCGAAGCTTCATGTGCGCATTGCGAATCAATTTTTTCTTTTCCCGGCATTCCTAACGCAAGAACAATGTCGCATTTTTTATCTTCAAGAAATATACGCACCTGCACAGGCAAATCTTTTATTCCCGGAACAGTTGATTTTTCCAATTCAATTTCCGGCGCTTTTTTCTGAATTGTTTCTTCAGCAATTTTTCCCATATTAATTCTTGAAAACATTGTGTCAATAATTCCTATTTTGAATTTTTTTGAGTTCAATTCAATTCACCTAAACATTAATTCAATTCAAAATTCAATTCCTTACTCGCCTAACATTAATTCAAATTTTACTATTGAATCATTTTTTAATTTTAATTTTTTCCTTAAATCATATGGTGCAATTAATTCAATAATATTTTTTGGTTGATTAGTTCTTTTAGGAAAAACTATTGCTGCAGGAATTGATTCATTAATTTTTGCTTTAAAGCATTCAATTTCTCCAAAACTTCTTTTCTTTGAAGTGAATGAATTTATTTTCAAGGGATTTAATCCAAGCAATGCTGCATTGATTTCATTTTCATTTATTTTTAAATTAAGTGTTCCGCAAAAAGGTTTAAACCCAATTAATTTCTGTAATTCATTGAAGTATTTCTTTTGACAAACATAATACTTTCCTTCTCCTAATCCTGAAACAAGTTTTCCTGAAAGAATTGAAGGACTAGAAGAAAAAATTTTATCTAATTTTGATTTAACTGAAGTAATTAAGTTTGTTCCTTTTTTTGTTACAATTAATTCAATTCCTTTAGGAGAAGAATTTCTTTCAATTAATTTTTGTTTCTCTAATTCAATTAATTTACGTGAAATTGATTGCTGTGATAAACCAGTTAATTCAGCAATTTTTTTTGTTGAAGAAACAAATGAACCATCCTTTATACTTTGTTCTAAAATGAATAATAAAAGAAAAAAATTCTGTGAAATTGATTTATTCATAATAACTCAAATATGAAGAATTACTTAAAAAAGGGTTGGGAAGATTATACTCTTTTAGTTTTAGATAATTTTGTTGAATGTATTTTTCCCCACGAATCGGCATTAGACTGCATTAAGCTATCAGCTCTTCCTTTTGCATTTCTTCTTAACCTAGAATGGGTTCTTAATATCCGCACCACTCTTAAAGGGCCTAATTTAATTAATGCTTCTGGAATTACTGTTATTGCTTTAGCTATTTTTATTCGGTCTCTTTTTAGAAGAAAATTCTCGTATTCAGGATTTTGCCTAAGCAAACGTTTTGAAACTTCATGTCTTACTAAAAAATTCTCAAGTCCTTCTTCATCAGGAAATCTTCCAACTACAACCGCATCTTGAACTATTTTTATTTTTTTTGCAAATAGCATCTGAAGAAAATAATCTTCCAAGATTCTTGGATCAGAAGGCAACTGCACTTTTGAAGCAGTGTTCCTGCGGATTGCATAAAGTTTTCCATCAAGATAATGCGCTCCAGTTTCTCTTAAAAATCTTAATAATGCAACAGCATCTTTATAATATTTAGATCTTTTTTTTACATACTGTGCTGAATAATTAACTTGTGCTCCGGCAATTTCCAACTTTTTTTCTTTTTGTAAAACTGCATTTAATCTTTCAAATGCGGTTCTTTTCACTAATACATCTGCATCAGCAAAAAATAAATTTTCTGCTTTTGGATTAGATGCTTGGACAATTTTTTTCCATGCAAGATTTTTTCCTTTTTTTTAGGAATTTCAATTAATTTTATTTCAAGATGTTCTTTCTGAATTTCTCTTACAATTTCTGCAGTTCTATCAGTACACCCATTTGCACAAACAATTATTTCTCTTCTTCCTTTATGGTTTTTCCATGCGGTTGACCCAAAAACAGAATTAAGCATTTTTGCAATTGATTCTTCTTCATTAAAAGCACAAACACCTAAACTGAAGAAATTCATACAAATAATAAGTTAAGAAAAAAAGAAAAAGGCAAAGGAAAAATGAGTTTTCATTTTTCCAAATGAATTAATCACTTTTCCAAATAAACCGTCTGTGTTGGATAAGCAAATTCCAGTTTTTCTTTTTCAAATAAATCCATTATCCTGAAATTCACTGCGTCCTTTACTTCAAGAAATCCTTTTTTCGGGTCCAGATAATAAATCACTATTAAATCCAGTGAACTTGAACCAAAGTTATCAAAAATTACTTTTGTTTCTTCAGGAAAAGTTCCTTCAATTTCTGAAACCGCTTTTTTCACCAGTTCTTTTGCTTTTTCCATTTTCTTTTTCGGGGTTGAATAAACCAGATTTAAAGTGAATTTAACCCTGCGTTTTTTTGCTTTTTCCACATTAGTAATTATTTCTTTTGAAACAATTGAATTTGGAACAGAAATATAGTAATTATCAAAATCCTGCAAACGGGTTGTGCGCAAACCAACCTGCATTACTGTTGCATCCAAATCCCTGAATTTAACTCTGTCTCCTACAGTAAAAGGCTTGTCAACAAAAATTGCTATTCCTCCGAAAACATTTGAAATTGTTTCCTGCGCCGCAAAAGCAACAGCCAATCCTCCGATTCCCAGCCCGGCAATCAAGGCAGTTACATCATAGCCGAAATTCTGAAGTGATAAAATTAATGCAATTGCAATAATTGCAACTTTAACTGATTTTGACAAAACCGGAATTAACTGGTCATCTAATTTTGAATGAGTTTTTTCAGTCAACGGCTTCAGATAATGCTCAATAAGTACATTAAGCAAACGAATTGCAAACCATGCAACTATTATCACAATAAGCATTCCGATTAATCTGTCAAAAAACCATGCAAATTCATTGTTTGCGAGCTGAAAATGAAACCCAATAAATAATCCAATTATTACAATAAGCAGAACCAATGGCTCTTCAATTATGTCAATTAAAATATCATCCAATTCTGTTTTAGTTTTTTCAGTTAATTTACGCATATGATTTTTCATTAAATAATAAACTATTTTTCCAAGCAAGGCAAAAAGAATCAGTATGCCAAAAAATATTATGTACTGCTCTACTGTTGAGCCGAAATAAGTTCCTGGAAACATTGTGTTAACTGATGCCTTAAATGAATCAATTAATCCATCAACTGCTTCCATCACAAAACACCAATTAAAAAATAACTAAAGCCAGATTGGCCTGCTGATTAAAAAAGAGCTAAAGTTAGATTTATAATTGTTTCTTTAGATATTTAACTAATTATATTTAGTACTTTAAGCAGGCGGATTGGGTCTTGGGAATTTCAGGGGTTAAAAATCTTTTTGGCGTTTAAAAAAAACGTTTATTATATCTCGTTGTATTTCCCTTTTCAGCTTGCATGCAGAGAGGGTTGGTTGTGGCATTAAAAAGAATTGAAGATCATTTTCTTGTTCCAAAACACGAGCTTGTTCCAGAAGAAAAAATTCCTGAATTGCTTGAAATAATCGGCACAGGCATTGATTCTTTGCCAAAAATTGATTATGAAGACCCGATAGTAAAAGAAATCATGGCAAAAAAAGGCGATGTAATAAGAATTTCCCGCAAAAGCGCTACTGCCGAAAAAAGTTATTACTTTAGGATAGTTGTTTAAGGGTGTTTGATTGAAGAATGGCTGGGACTTAATTAACTCTTATTTTAAAAACAGGAATTTTGCACAAATGGAAATTGAATCCTTTAACCAGTTTGTCAACCAGAAAATCAATGAAATTGTTGGCGAAAACAAGGAAATTGTCCCAAAGATTGAAGAAGTAAAAATTGAATTAGAGGACATTGAACTTAATAAGCCAAAACTTGTTGAAGCCGATGGTTCGCCAAGAAATAATTTTTTTCCAATGGAAGCAAGAATAAGAAACAGAACTTATTCAGGCTCAATGTTTTTGACAATGCGTTTATTAAGGCGTGATGTTGAACAGGATGTCAAAAAAGCATATATTGGAGAAATGCCTATAATGCTTAAATCAAACAGATGCTGGCTGGAAGGAAAAACAGAGGATGAATTAATTGCAATGGGCGAAGACCCAATGGATTTTGGCGGATACTTTATTGTCAATGGTTCAGAAAAGGCGTTAATGTGCCAGGAAGTATTGGCTTCAGACAGAGTATTAATTTCAGAGCAATTGGATAAAATTGTTTCAGAAGTCATTTCAACAAAAGGCGCATTTAAAGGGAGGGTAAGAATTATCCGGAACCCTGATGGACTGCTTAATGTCACTTTTCCTGCTTCTCCAAAAAAACTTAAAATGTTTGATTTATTAATTGCACTTGGTTTGGGAAAAACAAAAGACCAGATTGATGCATTTGATGAAAGAACTGAAATCCAGAATGATGTATTAATCAATGTTGAAAACACTTTTATTAAAACAGAAAAAGAAGCATTGGATACTTTAGGAAAATATGTTGCGCCAGGACAGGTTGAAGAATACAGGTTAAGGCGTTCACAGGAAGTAATTGATGCTTTTCTGCTTCCGCATATCGGACAGAGCCCTAAAGACAGATTAGCTAAAGCATATTATTTGGTTATGATGGCAACCAAAGCAATTGAAAGAGCAAATGGATTAAGGGGAGAAGATGACAAAGACAGGTATTCAAATAAAAGACTGGAATTGTCAGGAAAATTAATGGAACATTTATTCAGGTATTCATTCAAGTATTTTATTAAGGATTTAAAATTCCAGGTTGACAGAACAGTTACAAGAAGAAGAAAACTGAATATTTCAACTGTTGTAAGGCCAGGGGCAATAACTGAAAGAATCAGGTTTGCAATGAGCACAGGAAACTGGATTGGCAGGGCAACAGGCGTTTCAAAATACATGGACAGAATTAATTATTTAAGTCCATTAACTGATTTAAGAAAAGTAAAATCTCCTTTGGATAAAAACAGGGAATTATATGAGGCAAGGTCAGTGCATGGAACTCATTGGGGAAGATTATGCCCAATTGAAACTCCTGACGGGCCTCAATGTGGTTTGGTAAAAAATCTTGCTTTGCTGAGCGAAGTAACAATTGACACTAATGAAAAACCAATTGAGGAAATCCTGAAAGAAATGGGAGTAAAAATAAAGTAGGTGTAATAATGGCAGTTAAGGCAAAGGTTTACATTAACGGGCGTTTAATCGGGTTTCATCCTAATCCGGAAAAATTAGTTAAGGAATTAATTGAAAAAAGGCGCCAGCAGAAATTTTCCACTTACATTAATGTTTCACTGGATGAAAAAACAAATGAAGTTTACATTAACACTGATGCAGGAAGAGTACAAAGACCTGTGCTTGTTGTTGAAAACGGCAAACCAAAAATAACTCAGGAAATGATTGAAAAAATCAAAGCAGGAGAACTTACCTGGGATAAATTGGTTGAAATGGGCGTGCTTGAATACATTGACACAGAAGAAGAAGAAAACTGTTTAATTGCAGGAACTGAAGAAGAATTAACCAAAGAACATACCCATATTGAAATTGACGGAGTCGGAATTCTTTCAGTTATTACTTCACTGATTCCTTATTTAGAGCATGACATGGGCGGAAAAGTACTGCATGGAGCAAAAATGTTCAAGCAAGCGCAAGGAATAAGTGCAATTAATTATAATTTAAGAACTGATACTGAAGGATTTTTGCTTTATTATCCTCAGGCACCAATTGTCAAAACAAAAACATCTGATTTGCTGAATTTAACATTAAGGCCAAGCAACCAGAATTTTGTTGTTGCAATAATGTCTTACCGCGGTTTCAATGTACTGGATGCAATTGTTTTGAACAGGGGCGCGGTTGAAAGAGGGCTTGGAAGAAGCGCTTATTACCGAACATATGAATCAATGGAAACACGTTACCCAGGAGGGCAAATAGATAAATTTGAAATTCCTGACGAAGAAACAGGCGGCTACTTGGGAGAAGAAGCATATAAAAATTTAGGTTATGATGGATTGGCAAATATTGAATCATTTGTTGAAGCAAAAACAGTTATTGCAGGAAGAACATCTCCTCCAAGATTTATTGAAGAAGTAGGAGAATTTGATTTAGGAAAAGAAAAAAGAAGGGAATCAAGCGTTAGTGTAAGAACAGGAAAATCAGGGCATGTTGATAAAATATTTATAACCGAAGCAGAAAGCGGAAACAAATTAGTTAAAATTAAGGTAAGAAGCACCATGGTTCCGACAGTGGGAGACAAGTTCTCATCAAAGCACGGGCAGAAAGGAGTTGTTGGAGCGCTTGTGCCTGAAGAAGATATGCCTTTTACTTCACAAGGAATCAGACCTGATTTAATTTTAAATCCTCATTCAATTCCGTCAAGAATGACAATAGGGCATTTAATTGAAATGCTTGGAGGAAAAGCAGCTGCATTAAATGGAAAATTAGTTGACGGCACTCCATTCAGTTCTGTTTCAAGGGAAGGTCTTGGAAAAATTTTACAGGAACAGGGCTTCAGGCCAGATGGAAAAGAAGTATTTTATGACGGGCTGACAGGAGAAAAAATTGAAGGGGAAATTTTTACAGGAATTGTTGCTTACAGAAGATTATTCCATATGAGCGAACACAAGCTTCAGGCAAGGGCAAGAGGCCCTGTGCAAATCCTTACAAGGCAACCGACTGAAGGAAAAGAAAAAGAAGGCGGATTAAGATTCGGTGAAATGGAAGGAGAAACATTAATCGGCCACGGAGCAGCAATGCTTTTGCAGGAAAAATTCGTTGATGATTCAGACAAGGCAGTCAAGCTTGTATGCGAAAAATGCGGAGTAATCGGAGTAAAAGATGTAATAAGAAACAGGGTTTACTGCCCATTATGCGGTTCAGGAAAAGTCTACCCAGTAGAAATGAGTTATGGATTCAAATTATTGCTGGATGAATTAAGGGCTTTAGGAATACTGCCAAAACTAAGATTAAAGGACAAGGTGGAATAAATGCTTACAAAAAGAATTGACTCAATTGAATTCAGCATTTTAGGGCCCCAGCACATAAGAAAAATGAGTGTACTGGAAATTAAATCTCCTGAAACATATGACAAAGACGGGTACCCAATGGAATTAGGATTAATGGACCCGCATTTAGGAGTAATCAATCCAGGATTAAGATGCAAATACTGCGGAAACAAAATGAGGGACTGCCCAGGACATTTCGGGCATATTGAATTATTCAGGCCTGTACTGCATTCTGAATTTGGAAAAAAAATCGAAACAATAATGAATTCCACCTGCCAGGAATGCGGAAAAATTGCATTGCCTGAAGAAAAAACAGAGGAAATGAGGCAGGCAATATTAAAAGAGCCAGCACTTGATTTTGAAAAAAAAATTTTAATTAAAACAAAAAAAATAAAAAAATGCCCTCACTGCAATGCAGAAAGAAATAATGTCTTGCTTGACAAGCCAACCAATTTTTTCAGAGGAAAAGAAAGAGTTTATCCGACAGAAATAAGGGCATGGCTTGAAAAAATTCCGAACAAAGATGCAGAATTATTCGGATATGTTCCTGAAAAATTAAGGCCTGAATGGTTTGTGCTTACTGCATTGCCTGTTCCGCCGATTAATATCAGGCCGTCAATTACGTTAGACAACGGAATTAAATCAGAAGACGACTTAACGCATAAACTTGTGGACATAATAAGAATCAACATAAGGCTAAAGGACAATATTGAAGCAGGCGCACCACAATTAATTATTGAAGATTTATGGGATTTACTGCAGTACCATGTAACAACTTATTTCAATAATAATACAGCAGGAGTTCCTCCTGCAAAGCACAGAAGCGGAAGGGCAATAAGGACAATTGTCCAAAGGCTTCAGGGAAAAAAAGGAAGATTCAGATACAACTTAACAGGAAAAAGAGTGAATTTCGGAGCAAGAACAATCATTACCCCTGACTCGCATATTTCAATCAATGAATTAGGGGTGCCGGAATATATTGCAAATATTTTAACTGTTCCGCAATTCATTACCGAGGAAAACATAAAAGAAATAAAAGAATTAATCACAGAAGGAAAAGTAGAATATGTAATCCGCCCTACAGGAATGAAAAAAAGAATCAATGAAACAAACAAAGAAGAAATTTTAACTGAACTTGAGCCAGGATTTAAAATTGAAAGAAAAATGCAGAACGGAGACATTGTTTTATTCAACCGCCAGCCTTCACTTCACAGGCTTTCAATGCTTGCGCATAAGGCAAGAATCATGCCGGGAAATACTTTCAGAATGAATCCCGCAGTATGCAAGCCATACAATGCAGATTTTGACGGGGATGAAATGAACATGCATGTTCCCCAAACAGAAGAAGGCATAGCTGAAGCAAAAGAATTAATGTATGTGCAGAAAAATATAATTTCTCCAAGATATGGTGCGCCGGTAATAATTCTGGACGAAGACGGCGTAACAGGCTGCTTTATTTTGACCCTTAAAACCAGCGAATTCACAAAAGAAAAAGCAATGCATTTTTTCCACTTAATGAATTTAACGGAAATTCCAAAACCAGACAGGGGAAAAAAATATTCAGGAAAAATGATTTTTTCACAATTGCTTCCAAAAAACCTGAATTTAACATATAAATCAAAATTCGGAAAAACACTTGAAAAAATAATTCAGGGATTCAAATGCGAACCAGGAGACAAATTTGACTCCTTTGTGCAGATAAAAAACGGGGAACTTATTTCAGGAGTAATTGATGCATCATCTTTAGGAGAAGGAAAAGGAAAATTAATTGATGAAATGGCAAAAAATTATCCGCCTGAAATTGTTGCAGACTTTTATGATTATACAAGCAAAATTGTTACAGACATTGTTTACGAAAAAGGAGTAACAGTCGGATTAGATGAATTTGAAACAAGCAAAGAAGTAAAAATGATCAGGACAAAAGCAATACAGGAAGAAGAACAGGTTGCAAAAAAACTTGAAACCAAACTTAAAAACAAAACACTTAAAATAATTCCAGGAAGAACCATTGAAGAAACATTTGAAGCAGAAATGATGAATTTAGGCGCAAGAATCAAGAAAAAAGTTGAACAACAATTAATGAAAGAAAAACTAGATGAATTAATGCAGGACAAATTCAGTTATGATTCAAAAATCATGATTGTAAGCGGTTCAAGAGGAAGCTCCATAAACTTAACCAATATTTCAGGCTTATGGGGACAGGCAGCAGTGCGAGAAGGAAGGCCGAAAAAAGGATACACCGGAAGATTAATTTCAGCAAACAAAAAAGGAGACATCGGAGTAAAAGCAGGAGGATTCCTTGAAGCCAATTTCATGGACGGAATGAATCCATTTGAATACTTTTACCATGCAATGGGCGGAAGACAAGGAGAAGTAGACACAGGTGTTTCAACCAAAGTATCAGGATATTTATACAGAAGATTAGCAAATTCATTAAAGGATTTGGTTGTGCATAACGATTACACAGTAAGAACCTCGGACAAAAGAATAATTCAGTTTATCAGCGGAGAAGACTGCATATTTTCGGGAAATTCATCCAAAGGAAAAACAATTAGCGTGAAAAAAGAAGCATACAGATTTAAGGAAATAAAGTGACGGTTTATGGGAAAAGAAAAAATAATAAAAAAAGCAAAAACCAGTCCGAAAAAAGAAAAATCTGAAAAAGAGTCAAAAAAAGAAAAAATCATTAAACCGAAAAAAGAAGATTATTTTTTGCAGGGCGAACTTCTGCCAAAATATGACCTGCCTTTGTCAGTAACAGGACCAGTGGACAAATGCATTGAACAAAAAATCATAAAAGAAAAAGACAGGGAAAAATTCATTGAATATTTAAAGGAAAAATATGAAAAACTTAAAGTCCATCCAGGAGAAGCAGTAGGAATAATTGCAGCCCAGTCCTTAGGAGAACCAGGAACACAATTAACATTAAGAACAAAGCACTTTGCAGGAGCAGCAGAAGTTTCTGTTGGTTCAGGAATCCAAAGAGTTGAAGAAATAGTTGACGGAAGAAGCAAGGCAAAATACCCTGCAATGGAAATTTACCTTATTGATGAAATAAAAAAAGACGAAAAAAAAGCAACTGATTTTGCAAAATCACTGATTGATGTAAGAATTGAAGACGTAATCAATATCATGGAAAACTATGAAAAAAAAACCGTTGCAATTGAAATGGACCTGGAAAAAACAAGCGAAAGAAATGTTAACTTAGAGGAACTTGAAGAAAAAATAAGAAAAACAATCAAGCTTAAATGCAGAAAAAACAAAAACAGTTTAATATTTGAAATGGAAAAAGAGCCATTGCTTAAAACAAGAAAAACAATCAACAAATTAAAGAATTTAAGAATTCAGGGAGTAAAAGGAATTGAAAAAACCCTCATATATGAAGAACACAATGAATTCATGATTAAAACAAGGGGAACAAACCTGAAAGCAGTGCTGAAACTTCCTGAAATTGACGAAATAAGAACAACAACAAATGACATAAAAGAAATTTCAAAAGTGCTTGGAATTGAAGCAGGAAGATATTCCATTATGAAAGAGCTTAAAAAAGTCCTTGATGACAATGACATTTCCGTTGACATAAGGCACATAATGCTGTTGGCTGATTTAATGTGCTTTGACGGAGAAATAAGGGGAATTGTCAGGACAGGAATCACAAGAGGAAAAGCATCTCCTTTTTCAAGGGCGGCATTTGAAGAAACAGTAAAGCATTTGCTGGATGCGGCATTCAAAAACGAGGAAGAAAAATTAGACGGAGTTGTAGAAAACATTATTGTAGGCCAGCCGATTAAAGTCGGAACAGGATTAGTTGAATTAATAATGAAAAGGTGATTTAAATATGGATGCAAACAAGGAAATCCGAAGGGCAGTTGACACAGGAAAAATAGTTTTTGGTTTTCAGGAAACAGAAAAAAATTCAGTTCAGGGAAAAGCACAATTAATTATTCTGACAAACAATCTTGAAAAAGCAAAAAAAGAAAAATTAATTGAATATGGAAAACTTGCAAAAATTCCATGCATTGAATTCAACGGCAATTCAAAAGAATTAGGATCAGTATGCGGAAAACCATTCATTGTATCAGTAATGGGAATACTGGACAAAGGAAAAAGCAACGTGCTTGAATTAGCAAAATAAAAGTGTAATCAATGAAAATAAGCAACGAAGAACTTGAATTCATAACCCTGCTGGAACAGACCTGCAACCAGACAGCAACAGCATGCACAATAATGCCTGAAACAATTGCCTATCTTGTGGAAAAAGGCAAAATAGGCATGGTAGTGGGAAAAAAAGGAGAAAACATAAAGAAATTAAGGGAAAAAACAGGAAAAAACATTGAAGTATTTGAATTTTATCCCAATTCAATAGATTTCATTAAAAATGTTTTCCCAGGAATTAACTTAAAAGAAGCAGTACTTGAAAAAAATACATTATTGCTTTCATTTAATTCAATTGAAGACAAAATTAAAGGATTAAAAAACAAAAACAGGTTTAATGCAATAAAAGAAATACTAAAAAAAGGATTTGGAATAGAAAAAATCAGGGTGAAATAATGGCAACCGGAGAATTTGCAGCAGGGTCCTTGGAAAAGAAAAGAAGGAAATGGAAGAAAAAAGACCCAAGGCAAAAAAGAAGAAAAAAAAGAAAATACCACAGAAAAAAAGACCTGCTTGAAGGAAGCCCTCAAGGAAGAGGAATTGTACTTGAAAAAAGAGGAGTTACTGCAAGACAGCCGAACTCAGGAATCAGAAAATGCGTTCGTGTACAATTGCATAAAAACGGCCGCCAGTTAACAGCCATGGCTCCAAAAGACGGGGCAATAAAACAGATTGAAGAACATGATGAAGTTGTAGTTGAAGGATTAGGCGGAAGAAAACACGGAGCAAAAGGAGACCTTTGGGGAGTAAAATATAAGGTTATTAAAGTAAACAATCAATGCCTTCAAATGCTTCGCACAGGAAGAAAAGAAAAATCCAAGAGGTAATTAAATTGAAAGTATTTGGAAAATGGGATACAAAAGAAGTGAAAATTCATGACATTTCATTAGCTAACCACCTTTCACTTGAAACAAAGGCAATCCCGCACACATTCGGAACAGGAACAAGAAAACGCTTTAAAAAATCAGAAGTAAGCATTGTTGAAAGGCTTATAAACAAATTAATGCGTTCAGGGCAGGGAAAAAGAAAACTTTCAGGAAAATACATGCGCGGAAGGGGCGGCTGCGGAAAAAAATTCCAGACTATGCAGATGGTTGAAGAAGCATTTGACAAAATCAATGCACAGACAAAACAGAACCCAATACAGGTACTGATTGATGCAATTGAAAAAGCAGGGCCAAGAGAAGACGTTACAAGAATCAAAAAAGGCGGATTAAGCTTTACCCAGTCAGTTGATGTTGCCCCAATCAAAAGAATTGATGAATCATTAAAGAACCTTGCATTGGCAACATTTGCGGCAAGCTATAAAACAAAAAAAACAGCAGCAGCAGCGCTTGCAGATGAATTAATCAAAACAGCAAAAGAAGACTCAACATCAATGGCAATCAAAAGACGGGATGAAGTAGAAAGAATTGCTAAAAGTTCAAGGTAATTAAATTAATTAATTCAAAAAAATTATTTTCAAATAAATTGAATTAATTAAATTGCCTTCTTTTTTTATTTTTTTTATGTATTTATATAATTTCAAAACAAATCTTTTATTCCTCCAAAAAAGAAAAAAAAAATAATAAAAGCAATTTATTCTGCTTCAGCACAGGGAAAGAATTTAGAGAAAAGAAATTAAATTCAACCCATTTCTTATTTAAAACTTGTGCTGGAACTTTTTATAATTAAGTTAATAGGCGATTTATTTGGCA
>JBDRGO010000027.1:0-6370 GCA_043817715.1 Candidatus Iainarchaeum sp.
AGACTTATTTTCATTAGATTCCTGATAATAAGACGAATTAAGAGAAACTGAAGGAATATAAGGATGAAAATCAAATCCCTTTAATTCAATTAAATCCAAATGAGAATAATCATCTGCCTGAACAACATCAACAAAACCAGGATTAATTCTTACTCCAGTAGAAGGCATAACAAAAGTAATTTTTTCCACTTTGCTGGACAAAGCTTTGGTAAAGCCATATAAATAAGTTCCAAGCCCGCCAGATTTAAAAGGCGGAAACTCCCAACCAAGCATTAATACCTTCAAATAATTCACCATTGATGCATGATTTCCTCATAATTGTGCAGTTAGTGAAGAAAAAAAAGCATGTCCAGACTGCAATCTAATATAGCGCTTAACTTTAATAAAAAGCTTTGCATTTGGAAAAATGAACAAGAAAAAGGATTCTTAGAAACCAATTTAGCGCAACATATCACTAAGGTCTTTGACTTTCTTACTGTCAGCAGCTATCCTTCTTTGCAACTCAGCAAAACGAGAGAATTGACTTAATTCATGTAATCTTTTAGCAGACAAGCTTTCTAATGGCTGGCCTGCCATGCTGGCCAACACTTCTTTATTTCCCCTTATTCTTTCTTCAACATAAGAAATCGCTTCTTTGATTGATTTAGGAGTGAGCCCCTGAAAACGCCCTGCGCGGCCCGTTGTTTTTTTACGTAAATTCTTTGGCTCCTCCCCACGAGGGATTCTTCTTAGTTTTCTTACGGAACCCATATAATGATATTAAACAAAACTTATATTTAAAACTATCTTAAATTCTTGGTTAAGCGTTTATTGTTCAAAAACAACTAAACCAATAAATACAATTATGCTGTTATTTTAAAGATGAAATCAAAGATTTTGTGTATTGGCTCTGCAACAGAAGACATTTTTGTCAAAACAAGCGAATTTCATTTCAGGAAAAGCAAAACAGAAAAAGGAACTGATTTATGCTTAAAACTGGGAAAAAAATTTGACATAGAAGAAATTCATTTTGATTTTGGCGGAGGCGCATTAAACACTTCGCTTGGATTCAAAAAAATGGATTTTGATACAAATGTATTGATTTCTTTAGGCAATGACTCAACAGCAAAAAAAATTGAAATGATATTAAAAATGGAAAAAATTAATGCAATCAAAGTTCCTTCTGAACAGGCAACTGGTTTTTCAATTATTTTCAGGAAACCAAAAGGGGAAAGGACAATAATGACTTACAGGGGAGCAAACAATGACTGGCATGAAAACAGAATTGACTGGAACAAGCTGAAAAAAATGAACTGGTTTTATATAAGCTCTTTTGGAACAAATGAAAAATTCCTGGAAAAAATTGCCGGCTTCTGCAAAAAAAACAAAATTAAACTTGCGTTTAATCCTGGAGCATCACAAAGAAAACTCGGATTGGATAAACTGAAAAAAGTAGTAAAAGAATGTTATGCAATAATTTTAAACAAAGAAGAAATAACTGAATGGACAAAAAAGAAAAATGAAATGGATGCAATGCGGGAATTAAATGAAATTGGAACAAAAATTGTTGTAGTAACAGATGGAAGAAAAGGAAGCAAAGCATTTAATGGAAAAAAATTCTTTAAACAAAAAGGATTTGAAGTTGAAAGAAAAGATGTTACAGGGGCAGGAGATGCTTTTTCAGTTGGGTTTATTGCAGGAATGGAAAACAAAAAAAATATTGCTTTTGCACTAAAAACAGGAACAGCAAATGCCTGTTCAACAATAACAAAAATCGGCGCACACAATGGAATACTTTCATTTAAAGAAGCAGAAAAATTTGTAAAAAAATATGATTGATTACTTTGGTTTTTTAGGGAAAATTTTTAATCTCCTTCGCATTCTCTTAAACAATTTTTGTTCAACAATTTGGCTGCGTCTGGAATATATTCTGTAACCAATCCGCCCCATATGCTCTGGCTTTAAACGCCATTCCCTTAAAACTTCCTGATAAGAACGATTCTTCATTTCATCTGAAATTCTGAACTCATTAAATTCATTGTCATGTTCTTCTTTTGAAGCCCAAGTTTTTCCTTCTGGATTATATCTTCTAAAAGGAGCATAAACCACTTTACTTCACGCATAAATTAAATAACAAAAAATTTAAAAGAAATATTTAAATACTAAAAGCGTATTAGTATTAGTGATTAAATGAATTTCCTTGAAAATTTTTTACAGAAACTGAAAAAAGAAGCCAAAGTTTTTTTTGATGAAATGAACAAATACGAACTGCAGAAAACAAACGGGGCAGAATGTGCTTCAGTTTTATTAAGTGAAGTAAAACACGCAGACCACTACTTCTATTTGAACAATGATCTTGCAATAAAAAGCTTGTGCGATTTATCAAGCCATTTAAAAGAAATGGATGAAGGAACTTTCAAACACCACGTAAATGAAGAAAAAAATGATTTCGGCGAATGGGTTACAAATATTATCGGCGACAAAACATTAGGAAAAAAAATGAATGAATTAAAAGAACAGGATGAAATGAGTAAAGCAGTAGAAATTAGAGTAGATTATATAAAAAGAAGAGCACAACAAAATTACTGATTTATATGGAACTTTCATTAAAAGACAAGGAAGTTTTAGTTAATTTATTAGATAAACCAAAAACAATTGAAGAACTGCAAAGCAACGCTTTTCTAAGTTTTAATGAAACAAGAGAAATAGTAAAAGAACTGCTGAAAAAAAAGCAGATAAAAAGAGAAAAAAGTTTCCCTACAAAATACTCAATAAACAAAAACATAAAGAAAAAAATAAGGGAAATGAAAAGAAGAATTGACTGGACTGAATTAGTTTCAGATGCCTGCTTTGTATGCAACTCTTAAGTGAAAAAAATGAGCGAATTTGAAAACAAATTAAAAGAATTAGACAAACAAATTATGAAGGATTCTAAAGACGAAAAAAATTTGGTTCCTACCTGCCCTAAATGTGGTTCAACAAATATGACTATCACCCAGACTCCTGCAAAAGTTTATTTCAGAGAAATAAAAGACTATTATTGCAGAGACTGCAAATACGAAGGACCGCCAATTCTAAAAAAAATAGAAAAATAATTAATTCTTTTTTTCTTTTATTTTAGCCTGAGCAGCAGCCAGCCTTGCAATTGGAACCCTGAAAGGAGAACAAGAAACATAATTTAGTTTAATTGCATGACAGAATTCAATTGAATCAGGATCCCCTCCGTGCTCGCCGCAAATTCCTAACTTAATATTTTTATTTGTTTTTTTGGCTAAATCAACTGTCATCTGCATTAATTTTCCTACACCAGAAACATCAATAGAAACAAAAGGAGAAACAAGAAGGATTTTTTCTTCAAGATATTTGTTCAAAAATTTTCCTTCAACATCATCTCTGGAGAAACCAAAAGTTGTCTGGGTTAAATCATTGGTTCCAAAAGAAAAGAAGTCAGCAAACTCTGCTATTTTATCAGCAATCAAGGCAGCTCTTGGCAGTTCAATCATTGTCCCTATAGGAATTTTTAATCCTGTTTCTTCCAGAACTCTTTCAACAATTTTTCTTGACAGTTCTAATTCTTTTGTTATTCCTACAAGAGGAATCATTATTTCAGGTTTTGCATCAATTCCTTTTTGGCTTAAATTTCTTGCTGCTTCAGCAATTGCTTTCACCTGCATTTCAATTATTTCAGGATAAACAATTCCTAATCTGCATCCTCTAAAACCAAGCATTGGATTAGATTCATGCAATTCATTTACCTTATTAAGGAGAATTTCTTTTTCTTTTAATTCATTTTTTTCTCCAGCGTGCCTTAATTCAATAATTTCCTCAATTAATTTTTCCCTTGAAGGAAGGAATTCATGCAATGGCGGGTCAATCAGCCTTATTGTAACAGCCATGCCTTTCATTGCATTCAAAATTTCCTCAAAGTCTTCTCTCTGCATTACTTCAAGTTTTTCCAAATGTTTTTTTCTTTCTTCTGTTGAAGCAGAAAGAATCATTTTCTGCACAATAGGAAGCCTTTCAGGCTGGAAAAACATATGTTCTGTCCTGCATAAACCAATGCCTTCAGCACCTAATTCAATTGCTTTTCTTGCGTCTTTTGGGGTGTCAGCGTTTGCCCTGACTCCAAGCAATCTGATTGAATCACTCCATTCCAGTATTTTAGAAAAAAACTTGTCTGGCTCTGGGTCAATTAATTTAATTTCCCCCAAAAAAACTTTTCCTGCAGAACCGTCAATTGAAATAAAATCTCCTTCAAGTATTGTCTTGTTTTTCACTTTCATTTCCTTTCTGGAATAATCAATTTTCAGTTCTTCACAGCCAACAATACATGGCTTGCCCATTCCTCTTGCGACAACAGCAGCATGAGATGTATTTCCGCCTCTGGCAGTGAGAATTCCTTTTGAAGCAATCATTCCATGAATGTCATCAGGAGAAGTTTCTGCACGAACCAAAATTACATTGCCTGCTTCACTCATTTTTTCTGCTAAATCAGCATCAAAAAAAACTTTTCCAGAAGCAGCACCAGGAGAAGCATTTAAACCAGAACAAACAGCTTCAAGTTTTTGATTTGGGTCAATTCTTTTATGCAATAACTGATTAAGATCCAAGGGATTGATTCTAAGCAAAGCTTGCTCTATAGAAATTAATTTTTCTTCAACCATTTCAACTGCAATTCTTACAGCTGACTGGGTAGTTCTTTTTCCGGTTCTGGTTTGAAGAATAAAAAGTTTTCCTTTTTCAATAGTGAATTCAGTGTCCTGCATTTCCTTGTAATGCTGTTCAAGTTTATCACAAACAGAAACAAACTCAGAATAAATTTCAGGCATTGTATTATTTAATTCGCTGATTTTTTTTGGGGTTCTGATTCCGGCAACAACATCTTCTCCCTGAGCATTAAACAAAAACTCTCCATATAATTCTTTTATCCCAGTAGAAGGATTTCTGGTAAAACAAACCCCTGTTCCGGAAGTGTTTCCTAAATTGCCAAAAACCATTTCCTGAATAATTACTGCAGTGCCCCAATCATCCGGAATCTTATTTAATTTACGATAAGTGATTGCTCTCTTGTTATTCCAGGAATTAAACACTGCTTTAATTGATAAAAGCAGTTGTTCTTTTGGGTTTTCAGGAAAAGGATTTTTTGTTTCTTTTTCAATTAATTCTTTGTAAGCAGAAATAATTTTTCCCAAAGAAGATTCAGTTAATTCAAAATCTAATTTAATTCCTGCTGCTTCTTTTTCTTTTTCTAAAATTTCTTCGAACTTGTCATGAGAAATTGATAAAACTACGTTGCCAAACATCTGAAGAAATCTCCTGGAAGAATCCAAAACAAATCTTTTGTTTCCGGTTTTTTCAATCATTGCGTTCATTGTTTTTTTGTTCAATCCAAGGTTTAATACAGTGTCCATCATGCCTGGCATTGATTCCCTTGCGCCGCTCCTTACAGAAACAAGCAAAGGATTTTCACTTGAATCAAATTTTTTTCCTGTCTTTTTTTCCAGAGAAATCAAAGCAGAATTAATTTGTTCCTCCAAATTTTCAGGAAAATCATTTTTTTCAAAAAAATTAATGCATGCTTCAGTGGAAATAACAAAACCATTAGGAACAGGCAACTGCATTTTAGCCATTTCACATAAATTGCTTCCCTTGCCTCCAAGCAGATTCTTCATTTCCTTGCAGCCTTCACTGAAAAAATAAACATACTTCAACCAAAAACCCCTCAAAAAAATGGATAAAGAAAGAGTTTTAAAACAACATTCAAAAAAAGAATGTTTAAATTAATAAACAACAACACTTTTAAGTGATTAAATGAAAAAAATCAGCATACTGGGTTCAACCGGAAGCATTGGAACACAAACACTTGATGTGGTTAAACAACATTCAAAAGAATTTGGGGTTGTTGGATTAGCTGCATTTAATGAAGTGGATAAAATGCTTGAACAAATCAAAGAATTTAAACCGGAAAAAGTTTGTTTATTTGAAGAAAAAGCAGCAGAAGAGCTGAGAAAAAAAACTGAAATTGAAGTAGTTTCTGGAATAAAAGGGCTGGAAGAAATTGCTGTAATGGATTCAGCAGAACAAGTAATTGTTTCAGTGGTTGGTGCAATAGGAATTAAGCCGACAATGAAAGCAATAAAAAAAGGAAAAAATATTGGATTGGCAAATAAAGAAACACTTGTTTCGGCAGGAGAACCGATAATGAAAGAAGTGAAAAAACAAGGAATTGTTTTAATGCCGATTGATTCAGAACATTCAGCAATATTTCAGTGCTTAAATGGAGAAGAAAGAAACAAAGTAAGCAAAGTAATCATTACTTGTTCTGGAGGCCCTTTTAGAGGGAAAAAAATTTCAGATTTTTATGATTCTGCCCCAGAAAAGGCATTAGGGC
>JBDRGO010000028.1:0-25185 GCA_043817715.1 Candidatus Iainarchaeum sp.
AGCGGCTCCGGAGGCGGAGGAGGAACCGGAAACAGAGGAACCACCCAAACAACAATTGAAAAAGAAATCCCAAACATTGAAGCAGGAACAAACCAATTAACAAACTACAGCAACACAGAACAAGTAATGTACGTCAGACTATACGCAGAAAACACAATAACCAACACAAAACTAACACTAACAGAAAACATTGATGCAGAAACAGAAGGAATCACTGAACCAAACAACACATACCAAATCTTTGAATTAACATTAGATAATGACACAGGACTGGAAAAAGCAAAAATCAAATTCGCAGTAACAGAAGAATGGCTAACAAACAACAACTTCGAATACACAAACATAGTATTACAAAGACTAGTTGACGGAACATGGATTAACTTAAAAACAACCTACATAAACAACACAGACGGATACTACTACTTCACAGCAATAACCCCCGGATTCAGCTACTTCGCAATAACCACACAAACAGAAGCAGAAACACCAACAGCAACACCAGAAGAACAAGAAGAAGACAAACAAACACCAACACCCAAACCAAAAACACCAACACAACCAAGCACAGCAAACGGAAATGTATTAAACATTGACTTAGGAAACGAACAATCAATGGATTTAATCACACCAATAATAATACTAATACTAATAGCAGTAATCGCAGGAACAGCAATAACATTCCTAGGAAAAAAACCAGAAAAGAAAAATAAATTAGGTTACCAATAAAGTAACCTTCCTTTTTATTCTTTTTTCTTCTTCTTTTTATTATATATCTAATAAAATAAATAAGGTGAAAAAATGAGTGAAAAAACAATTCAATTTATGGCAAATTATGATGACTGGACATCAATTAAAAAACTTAAAATTGATGAATCAACTGATCCAAAGACAATAATGGAGTTTTTGACTTCATTAGGATATGGAATTGATTCAAAAATTGAATCAAACATGGGAAAAATTATTGCATTAGATAAATTAAATGCAGCAATAAATGAAGTTAATGCAGGAAAAGGCGAACAGGAAATCGCAGAAGCATTAAAGGAAATCGGTTCAAGAAAAGTAGGGGCAGTGATAAAAGAAATAACTGCATTAGATGGACTGCAGAAAAATGAAATAAAAGAATTGGACCAATTTTGCAGGGTTTATGCTCAAAAAAAAATATTAAAAAAATGCGGGTTAATGATTGATTACAGCGAAGTGGAAATTCCAGGAATGAAAAGATTAAAAAAAAACAAGTAAAGGAATTGTGAATTAAGTTGCTTGAAATTTATTCATTTGAAATTATTTTTCTTCAATTAATTCAGAGTCTCTCCAATTCATTGCTGGATTTGTTTTTTTTAGCAGTAACCCAGGTAGGAAATCCCGCATTATGGATTTTAATTAGTGCATTTTTTTTCTGGAATGCCGAGGAAAGAAAAAGCTTTTACTTAATGGGAACTGTTTTGTTTGCAAGTGCTTTAGTAGGAGTATTAAAGCCATTAATTGCAAGAATGCGGCCTGATGAAAGCATTGCAAGAATTGTTTATCAGGAAAATTCTGTTTTTGGCTTTCCTTCAGGGCATTCAGCAGTTATTTCCTCTATTTATTTTTTTTATGAAAAAAAATTAAAGCCAAAAATGAAATTAATCGGATTCATTATTGTTCTGCTTGTAATGCTTTCAAGGATTTATCTGGGAGTGCATTTTTTTCTGGATGTATTAGCAGGATTAGTTTTAGGAATATTTATAGGAAAAGGAATTTCATTAATTGAATCAAAACTTAAAGGAAAAAAACTTGAATCAAATAAATTGTTTGAAGAAACCGGGCTTATTATTGCAGTGATAATACTGCTTGCAGGAATAATATTAGAACAGCACCCTTTAGCCGGGCTTCTTGCAGGGTATTTTGCAGGAATTTTTGCATTCAAATTAATGGGATTTGATTCCAGCAAAAATGAATTCAGATTAATGCTTTTAAAGCAAGGGATTGGGTTTTGTTTTTTAGGAATTATTTTGGCTTTTGCGTTAACACAAGAATACCTGATTAAATCAATTCTTTTCTTTATTGCAGGAGTTTTTATTACTTTCATTTACCCGATACTATTCGAAAAATTTAAGGGGCTGAAAAAATGCTGATTGCCGCAATAATTTTTGTTTTAAGCGGAGCGCTAATAATTAAATCAGCAGATAAATTAGTTGAAGCTGCAGCAAAAATAGCCAAGTCATTTGGATTAAGCGAATTTTTCATAGGAATGACAATTGTTGCAGTAGGAACAAGCGCGCCGGAAATATTCACTTCAGTTCTTTCTTCAGTTTATGGATTTGAAGGAATTACTTTCGGAACATTAGTTGGAAGCAACATAACAAATATTTTATTGATTTTAGGGGCAATTGCATGGCTTAAGCCAATTCCAACCAACTGGGAACAAAAAAGAAAAGATTTTACACTTAATTTAATTGCAACAAGTTTACTGGTTTTATTCTGCATTACAGGATTCAAATTAGGCTTTATTGAAGGCATGCTTTTAGTAGGATTTTTTTTCTTAGCGCTTTATTTAATGATTCAAAAAAACCATATTTTTGGCTCCAAAAAAAAAGAATGGGTGCCAAAAGACTGGTTGTTTGTTTTAATCGGATTAATTGGACTGATTATTGGCAGCCATTTCTTTGTCAATTCAGCAGAAGAAATTGCAATCCAATTAAGCATACCTGAATACATTATCGGATTTACAATAGTTGCAATAGGGACAAGCCTGCCTGAATTAGTCACCTGCATTACTGCAGCAATAAAAAACAAGCCAGGAATAAGCATCGGGGCAATAGTGGGTTCAAACTTATTCAACATTACATTCGGATTAGGCATAAGTTCAATGATAAGAGAAATAAACATTGAACCAATAATGCTTTTCTTCCATTTACCATTGCTTCTAGGATCAACAATTATTTTAGGTCATTTTATTAGAAAAGGACGCATAGACCAGAATGCAGGAATCATTTTCCTGCTATTATATGCATTATATATCGCATTAACCATATTCGGATAATTCAAAGCAATTTAAATAATTTACTGCAAACTAATATTAAAGCAACAAACAGGTCCCGCCTTAGCTTCAACCTTTAAAAAAGATTGGCGAAAGAAATTGCTAAGGCAGGATAAGGCATAGCCCGCCTTAGCTTAGTAGCTAAAGCGTCCGGCTGTAGTTCGAGCTTTTCTTTTAGAAAAAGAAAAGCTACGTTCGCAAAAGAAAAAGCTTTTTTGCTTTTGAGCAAAAAAGAATCAATTGCGATGAGCAAGAGGAAAGCTCTTGCAACCGTAAAAAAGCGGTTACCGGAAGATCCCCGGCGCACATCCGGGAGGCGGGAAGCTACCTTTTTTCTTTAAGAAAGAAAAAAGCTAAGTTACCAAAAAAGAAACTATTTTTTGTCTTTCAGCAAATATTCTTTGTATTGGTTAATGTATGTTTGATAAATGTATTTCACAAAGGGCCTTTCTTTTTTCTTGAAATCAACTTCTCTTAAAACCAAATAATAAAGCATTTTTTCTGAATTGAATACATTCAATAAAGGAAATTTGTTTTTGAATAAAATGAAATTCATTAAAAGCCTTGACATTCTTCCGTTTCCGTCCATGAAAGGATGAATTCTGACAAACTTTAAATGAACCAAAGCAGCCAATTCAACAGGATGCAATAAATCCTTTGCTTTTTCAAACCAGGAAAAAAACTTATCCAATTCCATTGGAACCTTTTCCGCCTTAGGAGGCAAATAATTGCCGACAATATTCTGTTTAGTCCTTAACTTTCCTGCTTCAGAATGAACTCCCTGCATTTGAATTGAATGCAAATCAAACATCAAGCCGTTATTAAAATCCCCTTTATATTTGAACAAGAAATCAATGCATTTCTTCATGTTCTTTACTTCACGCACATCACGCTTTTTTTGCTTTGCCTTGATTTTCTTTCCTTCAAGAATATCTTTGGTTTCCTCGTAACTCAATGAATTGCCTTCAATCGCATTAGTGTTGTAAATAAAGCTAATCATTTTTTCTTTCTCGGTTTTCCAAAGGCTTTTGCTGATTTTATGCTTTTTTAAGTATTCTTCCTTTAATAATTCCAGGATTTTCATTTGCTTTAAATTCAAAAGCCTTTTTATTGGAGCAAATAATTCCAGTTCCTTTTCCGCTTTGCTTAAATCCGACAAATCCTTTCCAACATATTTACGGATTTTCTTCCACTTGTCTTTAGAGACACGGATATTTTTTGAAAGGTAAAAATACTCTTTTCCATTCACTTCTTTTTTTTCAATGTAAGACATTATATATTTAGGGGGCACAAAATTTAAAAACATTTTTAGGGGGCACAAAACAATAAAATGTGCCCTCCAAAACAAACCGAAAGATTTTTAATAATGCATTGTGTTACATTATGTTATGGAATATATTAGTTTTAGAACAGATAAAAACGTTTTAAGGCAGATTGAAAAAGGAATGAAGGAATTCCATTACAGCACAAAATCTGATTTTTTAAGGGATGCTGTTAGAACAAAGCTTCAAATGCTTGAAGAGAATAGGGCAAAAAAAAAGGCTTGGCAGGCGCTTTATTCTGCAAGAGGAATTTTTAAAGGACAAGGAAAAGCAAAAACAGAAGAAGAATGGCATAAATGGCGCATGGAATACGGGGAAAAGCTTGCGGAAGAGCTTGCAAAAAAATACGATTTAAAGATTTAATCAATTTCTTCAGGGAAAGCGCATTCAACCAAATTTATTTCCCAAAAATGCCTGTCCCTGCAAACCAAAACAGTGCTACAATCTCGGGCAATAACTGAATGCAGGACATCGGAAAACGGAAACGCTTTTCCTTTCTTAACCCAAAAAGCAATTGCTTCAGAAACCTGTTCCTTGAAAAGGCAGACATTCACAATTACGTCCTTGAATTCAGAAAAAATTTCATTTACCTGCTTCCTTGAATAATAAGCTAAAAGCTCTTTTTCAACTTCAGACGAAACAAGCACAATCCAATTCCGCATCCAGCATTTCTTTAGAAACTGAAAAGCGAACTCCCCCAATGGTCTCAAGCCATCGCTTCTGTCCTCAAAATAATCCCGCCAAATCGCAGTATCTAAATAAAACTTTCTTTCCATATCAAATAATATAATGAAACAAAAACAAATAAAAACACTATAAACAATATATTCAACTATGGCATTCAGTAAAGAAGTAACCACAATTCAACTAAGCCCTCAAACCAGGGACAAGTTAAAGGATTTGGGAAAGAAAGGGGAAACATACGAAGAAATCATTCTGAAATTAATGAAGAAAAAATGAATAAATATCAAAAAACAAAGATATATATATATATATGAGAAAAACGTTTCTTTTTACAATAAATCAATTTTATTGGAGGGAAATAAAATGAATAAATTATTTATTGGAATACTGCTAATTTCAGTTATTTTAGCTTTAGGTTGTACAACTGAACCAAGTGGAGAAGCAAAAGGTGTTTTAGCATCTGGAGTTTCTTCAATGGATAATTATAGTGAAGGGGATTATGTTGTGGGTTTGCAAGGGACTCCTGTAAAAATCCATGTAAATCAAATCACTCAGTCAGGAGTTGGAAAAAATTACCAAGCAACATTAAGCCTTCAATATGAGGATGGAACTTTACTTGATTCTCACACTTTTATAAATATGACCAGGCTTGAACAAGAATTCATGAATCCACAAGGATATTATGCATTGTCAACACCACTGGTAATATCAAATATTGGCGTTAATCCTTCAACAGGGATAGGTTTTGTAACTCTTGAAAAAAACACTTGGTATGAAAATCAAATGATGAATTGGTTATGGGGAAAAGGAAGTTATGAAGGACAAAAACTAAGAATTCACGTAGACCAAGTAGTTCAAACAGGGGGAAATTATATTGCAACATTAAGCATATACGCTCCTGATAATACCGTGATAGACAGCCATCAATTCACAAGTGGAACACGCCTTGAACAGGAATTCATGGATCCACAAGGAAACTATGTATTAAAAACACCAGTTTACCTAACCAATATTGGAGTAGGAAAAACAAACGGAATAGGATACATCAAAGCAACAATAGGATAAAAGCACTTTCAAAGTGCTTTCCTTTTTCTTATTTTTATGCAAACAAACCCCTTAACTATAACTTAGAATATAATAAATATAGTTACCTGTGTTCACTATAGGGTTGCTTCTTGGAGCAATGCTTCGGGAGGCGAGAAACTTATTCTTATACAAATATTTATAAATTAGTTGAACTAAGTTTATATTAGGTGAAATTATATGGGTTCTGTGGCTATTAATACTACAATTGATGAATACACTAATCGTGTTTTAGGAGTAATTAAAGAAAAATATGGCTTGAAGGATAAAGGCGAGGCATTGAATAAATTTGCTGAATTAAACGGCGACGAATTTGTAGAAAAAGAAGTCAGAGAAGAAGTTATCAAAGAATTAATTAAATCCTGCAACAGGCACATCAAAAAATACGGTTTCAGAACAATGAATGTAAAAGAATTAGACAAACTCTGCAAAGGCGAAGAATAATGCCATTCTCCTTCGATTTATCAGACGAACTTAAAGCAACAATCAAAGTTTTAACAAAAAAAGACAAAAAAACAGTAGAAATAATAAACAAAAAAATAAAACAAGTAATTAACTCAGATGAATTTACAATAGAACACTACAAAAACCTCAGAAACGAATTAAAAGAATTCAAAAGAGTCCACATAGCAAGAAGCTTTGTTTTACTGTTTAAAGTATTTAAAGAAAAAAAATTCATTTTATTTGACAAATTCGGACACCACGACGAAATATACAAAAGAAAATAACTTGAACTTCAAATTTCTAACTGCTGGCTTTAAAGCCCGCATAACTTTGAAAAGCAGGAAATTGTTTTCTCGGGTTAAATTATTCACAGTTCCTGTATTTCTGTGTTGTTTCTTGATGCAATCTGTTTAAGTGATTTTAATTCCATTAAATTTGTGCAGAAAGTAATTGCAATCCCTTTTTTTCCCTGCCTTGCTGTCCTTCCAATGCGGTGAAGGTATGCTTCTGAATCCTCTGAAAAATCAAAATTAATTACAATTCCTATGTCATCTACATGAATTCCTCTTGCAACAATATCTGTTGCAATAAGTATTGCGTCTTTTGATTCCTTAAATTCATTAATTATGCGGTTTCTTATGTTCTGTGCCTTATCGCCGTGAATTCCAAGGGCATGTATTCTTTGCCTTGAAAGCTGGCGTTCAAGCCAGTCAACAGTCCTTTTAGTCCTGCAGAAAACAAGGGTTTTTGAAGAATCTGAATTCAAAATATTGCATAATGATTCAATTTTCCTATTTTTATCCACCATTAAATAAAATTGCTGGACATCCTCAACAGGCGCATTGTCTTCGCTTAAATCAAACATAAGCATGTCATGTTTTAAATGCCTGTCAATAAGGCGGAGAATTTCTTCAGGCATTGTTGCAGAAAAAAGCATTGTCTGCCTTTCCTTGGGAGTAAAAGAAATTATTTTTTCCACGTCTTTTTTGAATCCCATGTCAAACATTTTGTCTGCCTCATCCAATACAAGAAATTTTATTTTATTCAAAAAAAGCTCTTTTCTTGAAATCAAATCAAGCAGCCTTCCGGGAGTGCCGACAATTATTTCCGGATGCCTGTGAAGCAATTGTATCTGCGTTTTAATGTTCTGCCCGCCAAAAACAGCGACAGATTTGATACGGCTTCCTATTGCAATTGAATGAATTTCTTCCTTTACCTGCGATGCCAGCTCTCTTGTAGGGACAACAACTAAGGTAGTAGTTCCCTGTCCGGAAATTGTTTTTTTAAGTATTGGAATTGCAAATGCAGCGGTTTTTCCTGTTCCTGTTTTGGCTTTGCCGACAATATCCCTTCCAAGAAGGGCTTTTGGAATGACTTTTTCCTGTATTTCTGAGGGTTCTAAAAAGCCTTTTTTATGCAATGCATTCAAAATATTTTCATTTAAATTCAATTCACTAAAATCCAATTAATTCACTTTTGCCAATTCAAATTAATAAAAAAAACCAAATTAATCAACTTTCATTAATCAAGCAATTTTTATTATAAAAAAAGAGAAAATAACGCCATTCAATTAATGCCTTCAAAGGCATTAAAAGCAAATTTTTCAGTTAAGAAAAAAACAGTGCTATTCTGCTTCTTTTTTATGTAATATTCGATGAAAAGCCTTTTAATACCATTTTAATGCCTGAAAAGGAGGCGCCTGAATGGAATAACTAAAAAAACTGAAAATTAAAGAAAAAAAGAAAATTGAAAAGATGAAAAAATCATCTTTTCTGTGTTGCATCTTTTATCAATTAAACTATGCTACCGATGCTTTTTAAAGCATTTAATCAGCAAAATAAAGCATGTTGGGAAAAATTTTTTTTGGATTAATTTGTTTTTTATTGATTTTTGGGTGTACTGGAGAAACACAAACTAATGGAACACCAGGAAACACTAATGGATTACTTGGAAATAATTCAGGAACAGGAATTCCATTTGAATCAGAGTTTTATAAAAATGCAATGGAACAAAATACAGAACTACAGGAAAAAACTTATTCAATGGATTTAATTGAAGAAGCATATGAAAACAAAGAATTAAGTAAAGACGAATTTTTTGTTCAAAGTGCATATGCTGCTTTTGAACCAGAATTATTGAATTCAAATTATTCAGGTGAAGAACCAGAAATTTCTCCTGATGGATTTTTATGGAGGTTAACAAATGAATTTGATTCTCTTTCAAATGAATCACAGGAAAAACTGGAGAAATATATTTTACCTCCAAGTGATTCAAAAAGTTTCTGGCATTCAGATGAAATTGTGATTGAAGCAATGGAAGAAAAAAAAGATATTATTTATTTTTCAATAATGCAGAACAAGCATCCATTAACTGGTTTGGAATACCATATTGAATACCCTACGGGAATGGAAGCAAAAAAAATAATTACTGAAAATGCTTTTACAAAAGCATTCAATATGTATTCATTTAATGTTGTTTTAAATGAACCAAAGGACTGGGTTCATATTTACATTCAGGATTTGCCTAAATATGATGGATTGGCTTATTATAATAATGAACTTGGTGCAAAAAGATGCATTTTAGTTATTAATAAAACTCTTGATGAAAGAAAAATGAAAACCACTGTTGCGCATGAATTATTTCATTGCTTTCAGTTTTATGTTCCATTAAAATATACTGGAGATGAAATGTGGTCAATGGAAGCAACAGCTACTTGGTCAGAAGAATATGTTTATCCTACTGAAAACACAGAGCATGAATATGATGCAGAATTTTTTGGAAAACTGAATAAAGATATGTTTAACAAGAAAGGAGACAGGGAATATGGTTCTTATTTATGGTTTTATTATTTGTATCAAAATGAAGGAAAAGCCCCTGATTTTATGAGAGATTTTTTAATGCATACTTCAATGGAAGGAACAAAAACAGCAATCACTGAATTATCTGAATTTGATTCCAAATTCCATGAATATGCTTTATGGAATTATAATACTGCACCATTCAAATATTATCAGGATACTGCAGGAAAGCCTTCAAGCACGCCACATGATGCAAGCTATGAATTTAGTTTTCCTTCACCTGAAGCAAAATTTGATCAAAAAATTGATGTTGCAAAAGGCGGAATGAAATACTATGAATTTGCTTTGATTGATTCAATTAAAAGAATTGAATTTGATTTGACTTCATTTAATCCAATTCCTAATGCACAAACAGGAATTCAAATGATTTATGAAATTGGGGGGCAGAAATTTTACATGGATGTAAGCGATAGAGACAAAATTGAATTCTGCAGAACAAGACCAAATGAAAAAGTTGATTCTGTTTTATTTATTGTATCAAATTCTGATCTTGATTCAAAGCTCGTGGGGCCAATGAAAATTGATACCACGGGGGAATGCGCTCCAATGTGGTCAGGTTATGTGAAAATGAATTGGACTGATTCAAGAGGATATGACTGGAGTGAAATAACCGGAGATCCAACTGTTGAAACAAGAAATAGAACAGGAGATTATATTTCAAATGAAAAATTAATTTATGACAAGGAAGAAGATGAATGGTTATTGAAATCAAGAACTGCTTCATTAAGAGAAAGCGATATTTCATTAATTAGTTATGGGCATGACTGCGGGAATGAAACAAAATATGATGCTGACTGGGTTAACGGAAACCATAATGAAAACCATGACACTTTATCAAAGCCAATGTATGTTATAAGAAGTGATTTATTGACAAGAATTAACAAAAATAATGATGGAAAATATGAACTTAATTTAGGAATGAGTTTAGATAATACTAAGTATAGTTCAATGCTGTCATATACAAGAAAACCTTGTCCATTAGATGGAGCATTTTTTCCTCCGCCTTATTATAAGCCACAGGCACTCAGCTCCCAAGGAGAAGGAAGAGAACCACAGCCAAACGATGTTCCTGTATTGACTTTATCTCCTGATGGAAAACATTTATTTGGAGAAGGAACCGCGAACTTTCAATCAGGAGATGAAATAATTAATGTTTCATTTGTTGCGAACTTTTATTATGGATAAAGGATTAAACAATGAATGAATTAGATGAAGTTTTTGAAAGTCAGTTAAGGCAATTGGACAGAAAAATAAAAGAAGAAGAAAATGAAAAAAATTTAATTCCAACTTGTTCAAGATGCAGATCAATAAATATTACTATGCCTAGAAGTGCTGCAAAAGTTGCTTACAGAGAATTGAAAAGTTATTATTGTAGAGATTGTGGTTTGGAAGCTCCGCCAATTTTAAGGAAAAAAAAATGAACTTTCTGAATAAAAAATTGAATTTTGAAATAAAAATTAATTCGTTTTTTAATTCATTTGTTTTGTTGTATTATAAATGAAGAAAAGAAATTTAACTGAAGGAAGTATTGCAAAAAACTTGTTGTTTTTAGCTGCGCCAATTGTTTTAGGAATGATGCTTCATTCAGCATTCAATATAATTGATACTATTTTTATTGGAATGCTTGGAGCAAATGAATTAGCTGCTGTTGCAATTACTTTTCCTGTTGTATTTGTGTTTATTGCAATGGCTTCAGGTTTATCAATTGGAGCAACTGTATTGATTTCTCAAAGCATTGGAGCAAATGATTTGAAAAATGCAAGCAATGCTGCAGAGCATTCATTATTACTTGCTCTTGTAATAGGAGTATTAATTGCTGTTCTTGGAATTCTTTTCTCTGAACCAATATTTGTTTTTATGGGAGCAGATGCAAACATATTGCCTTTAACAATTCAGTATTCTCAATTAATTTTTATTGGATTTATTTTTTTATTTATTGGATTTATTGCTCAAGGAATTCTGCAGGCAGAAGGAGATTCGAAAACTCCATTTAAATTTAATTTAATTGCAGTAATATTGAATGTTGTTTTGGATGCAATATTAATTTTTGGTTTAATTGGTTTTCCTGCAATGGGAATTGTTGGCGCTGCACTTGCAACAGTGATTTCTCGTTCAATTGGCGCATTTTTAATGATTGCATTTCTTTTAAGAGGAAAAGCTCAAACTAAAGCATGTTTTAATCTGAAATATTTTAAATTTGATTTAGGAATTGTAAAAAAATTATTTGCTTTAGGGATTCCTGCATCAATTGGAAATATTACTTCTTCAATTGGAATGATTTTATTAATGTCATTTATTGGGGTTTTTGGAAGCCATGCAATTGCTGCTTATGGAATTGGATTAAGAATTGATTCAATTGCAAGAATGCCAATAATTGGTTTAATGAGTGCAGTAGTTGCAATTACTGGACAGAATATTGGCGCAAAGAATTTTGAAAGAATTAATAAAACAGTGAAAATTGCTTTAGGGCTTGTTTTAATCACAATGATTCCTGCAACAATAATAATGATTTCTTTTCCTGAACTGCTTTTCGGGATTTTTTCAAGTGATGCAAATGTGTTATCAGCAGGGGCGGAATATTTGTCAATTGTTGCATTCAGCTATGTTTTCTTTGGGATTGCATTCATTTCAATGGGGGCATTGCAGGGAGCAGGAAAAACAATTCTTTCAGCCTTGCTGATTGCATTAAACTGGATTCTTGTACTGCTTTTTGCCTTTTATTTAAAGGATTCAATGGGTTTAATTGGAATCTGGTATTCAATTTTAGCTGCAACAATTTTGTTTACAGGAGTTTCAGGAATCATTTATTTAAGCAAAATCTGGTTAAGAAACAAATGAATTGTGAGTTAAATGCATTTGTTTTTATTTCTTATCATTAAATAAAATTTAGGAATAAACTGAATTTCAGGTAATGCAGTGTCAAACGAATTAATTATTAAAAAAATTGAATTCACAAAGATTCCCAAAGGAAACGGCTTGTTTTACTGGACCTGGGAGGATTACTGTTTTATGCCTTATGGCTGGATTGAAGAAAAACAGCTGAAAGAACTTCCTGTTCCTTTTTTATTGCTGGATATTCATCCTGACTGCCTGATAGGATTTGAATCAGATGAAAAAGACGGAATTACAAACATCATTGAACTGCCTGAAAAATTTGGCCTGCTGAAAATTGATTCAGACCTGAGAAAAGATTTGAAAAGAATTGAAAAAAAGAATGCCGAAATAAGAATTGAATTCAATGAAAAAGATGCTTTGGATAAAAGCAAGCAATGGTTTCAGGAATTATGGCATGAAGAGGAAGAAGATTTTAGCAGAAGGCTTATTGTATGGAAAAAAAAAGCATATACTTTAAGCGCTTATTCAGGAAATGAACTGATTGGAGTGCATGTTGCAATAGAAGGAAAGGAAACCATTTATTATCTCGGCTGTTGGTGGAACCGCAAATACAAAAGCCAGTCAATTCCGATTTTTATGATTAAAAAAGACATTGAAAAAGCCATTGAAAGCAAAAAAAAGTATTATGATTTGGGAGTAGGAGATGAACCATATAAAAAAGACTGGAATGTAATAGAAAAGCCGACAAAATATTATGCTATACTGACAAAAGAGCTTGCGGAAAAAACGGGAATAAAAAAATTCATTGAAATAAAAGAAAAATGAAAAAAAAATAGAAAAGAATAAAAATCAAATCACACCATTATAATTAAATCAATTATAATTAAAATCACTTTTTGAAGTCTGAACTGCATGGAAACAAACCACGAACCAAAACCTGAGAAAAAAAAATTTCTTTTTGTTTCAATTGATGCCTTAATAGATGACATTGCATGGCAGGTCATAAAGGAAGGCCATGAAGCAAAATTCTTCATTCAGGATCCTGAAGAAAAAGAAGTTGGAGACGGTTTTGTGCAAAAAGTCGATGACTGGGAAAAAGAAGTTTCCTGGGCAGATGTAATTGTTTTTGACGATGTTTTAGGACAAGGAACAAAGGCAAAAAAATTAAGAGATGGAGGAAAACTTGTTATCGGAGGAACGCCTTATACTGATAAATTAGAGGATGACCGTGCTTTTGGGCAGGAAGAAATGAAAAAAGCAGGAATTCCGATTCTTCCTTACAGGGATTTCACTTCATTTGATGAAGCAATTGAATTTGTAAAGCAGAATCCCGGAAAGTATGTTATTAAGCCAAGCGGGGAAGCGCAGAACATTAAAGGGCTTTTATTTATCGGTGAAGAAGATGACGGCAGAGATGTAATACAGGTATTAACTGATTACAAGAATGCATGGTCAAAAAAAATTCCTTTGCTTCAGCTGCAGAAAAGAGTTGAAGGGGTTGAAGTTGCAGTAGGGGCTTTCTTTAACGGAAAAGAATTCACTTATCCGATAAATGTAAACTTTGAGCATAAAAAATTATTTCCAGGGGATTTAGGACCTTCTACCGGCGAAATGGGATGCTATGATGATAAAACAGAGGTTTTAACAAAGAGCGGGTGGAAGGTTTTCAGGAATGCAACAAAAGAAGACGAATTTATTACCCTTAATAAAAAAGGAATTATTGAGTACCAAAAGCCAAGCGAATTGGTGTGCCTTGGCACGCATAAAAAACTTTTATTGATTAAAAACCAGACTATTGATTTGGCAGTTACTTTAGACCATAACATGTATGGAATTGAAGCAAACAAATACAGGCAAGGAAAAAGAAATTTCGGTTTTATTAAGGCAAGGAATTTGCCGAGCCAGTTTGTGGTCCCAAGAACAGGAAAATGGATTGGAAAAAAACAAAAGGAATTCATTCTGCCTTCCGTGAAAAAATATCATCGGGAAGGCAAAGGCATAAAAGAAAAAACAGGGAAAGAAACCAGGATTAACATGAATGACTGGCTTAAATTCCTCGGCTTTTATATTGCTGAAGGAAGCTGTTCGAAAGGGTTCAAAGTAAGCTTGGCTTGTGTCAAAAACAGAAAGGAAGCAAAAAAAATGCTTTCAATGCTTCCATTCAAATTAAAGGAAGGCAAAACAGAATTTTATTTTTACGACAAACAACTATGGAATTATTTAAAACTTTTTGGGAAAGCAGACAAAAAATTTGCCCCTTCTTTTGTGAAAGAATTATGCAAGAAACAAATAGAAATGTTTCTTGAATGGTATGGAAAAGGGGACGGAAACGAAAACAACGGCTTCAGGATATTTTACACTTCTTCCAGAAAGCTTGCTGATGATGTACAGGAACTTCTTCTTAAAATCGGAAGAACAGGAATAATCAAAAAAAGAGAAAAAAAAGGAAAAATATGGATTAAAGACCATTGGGCTAAAATAAACCACCCGCAATATGAAATTCTTGAAAGAATAAAGAAAAGCAATTCATGGATTGACAAAAGGGACATGGAAATAACGGCGTATAATGGAAAAGTTTACTGTGCCACAGTTCCAAACCACGTTCTTTTTGTCAGAAAAAACGGAAAGCCTTTATTTTGCGGAAATACCGCGATGTTCTGGAGCGGGCCAAACAGGTTATTCAATCAAACACTGAAAAAAATGGAGCCAAAACTTGCAGAAGAAGGATTTGTGGGATATATTGACATTAACACAATTGTAAACGGATATGGAATTTATCCATTGGAATTCACTTCAAGATTTGGTTACCCTACCATAAGCATTCAGCAGGAAGGAATGATTACTCCGATAGGGGAATTTTTTTATGATTTGGCTGCAGGAAACAAGCCAAAGCTCAGGGTAAAAAGCGGTTTCCAAATAGGAGTAAGAATTGTTGTCCCTCCTTTTCCTTTTTTTGACCAGGAAACATTTGATGTCAAATCAAAGGACTCAGTTATTTTTTTCAAAAAGCCGACTGAAGGAGTGCATATTGAGGATGTGAAAAAAGTCAATGATGAATGGCTTGTCACAGGAACAACTGGAGTTGTATTAATTGTATGCGGAACAGGGCAGACAATGAAACAAGCCCAGCACCAGGTTTACGGCAGAATAAAAAACATAAGGATTCCTCATATGTATTACAGAAAAGACATTGGAGACAGATGGTTTAATGACAGCGACAGGCTTCATAATTGGGGTTACTTAAGGGAAACATAAAAACAGGCAATTTCTAATTCAAAAAATATCCCGTTCAAAAAAACAAAATTAAAGGCAAGTTCTTAAAATTTGTATTATTTGCATTAAACAAAATTAATAAATACAAGGATTAATTTAATTCTTGTGGTTTGAATGAAAAATTGAATTACTTAGAGGGGAATTAAAATGAATAAATTAATTATTTTAGGAATTGTAGTTTTTTTAAGCGGGTGCTTTGGGCCGACTGAACCGACTTATTTCAAAAACACTTCAATTGAAATGCCTTCTGAATGCAGTGAATTCAAGGATGATGTCTGCGGAGCATTTGAATGCATGGTTTCGAACTGCTGGTGCAGGGAAGTTCCGGACAAAATTTTAATGGAAAGCCTTGGAATTGAAGTGAGTTCAGAAATAAAGGCACTCCAATATTTTCAGTCATACATTAAACCAAATCAAGCGCTTGGATTATCAAATGCAGAATTCAAAGACGCAGTAGGATTAAATACAGTCTTTTACAATTTATTTATTGAAGACCAAGAAGGAAATGAATTAGTGTATACTCTTGCAGTGGACGGGACATTAATTCAAACTGTTTGCGGAGTATAAAACCCAGTTAAGGAAAAACAAATTTGCTTTCATCCAGTGCCTGTTTGTTGCATTCAAAATTAAATGCCTTTATTAAGTCAGTTCTTGCCTTGAAATCCCCATTATACCTTGATTCAGTTATCGGCCCGCAAACCAGTGTTGTATCAGAACCGGAAACACATGCCTGATATGAAGGAAACTTTACCAGCAAAGTATCTGTCCACCAATCGCCATCACGGGCAAAAGTCTGCCAACGCATGCTTTTACTGGAAAAATAAAGAACATGATGCAAAGTGTCTTCAGTCCAATTGCTTTCCCCTACACAATAAAACATTTCAGAATCAGAAATCTGCGCTAACTCTAATTCAAAGTCAACTGGCGGCAATGGCTGAGTGCAGCCCAATAAAAAAATTCCTAAAACCAGGAAAAAAGCAAAAATACAAAAATTATTGAAATTCAATTAATTCACCTGAAAATATAACATATTAAGACATTAAAAAACATAGCACATTAAGATATTAAATAGCCTTTTGTTTTATTAGGAAAAAAACTAATTGAAAATTCAGGCATGAAAACTAATTAAAAAATAGGTTTAAATAATTCTTTTTCCCTTATATTGGCATGAAATTAAGGTTAATTCCTGCTTTGTTGCTAATGCTTTTTTTATTAAGCGCATGCATTCAAGAGGAAATTCCTGCTGAAAACCAGCAAGCCCTTCCGCAGAACCAAGCGCCTGCAGTGAATGAACAAACCCCTGCCCAAATTATTGAACCAGTTTTAACAAAACAAGACAAAATAAATGAATGCAATGAAAAAGAGCCTGTTGAAAAAAACTCCTGCTTAAGGAAACTCGCGTCAGAGGAAAAAGACTTTGAAATATGCGCTTTGCTTGAACTAGGAAAAGATGACTGCTTAAAGGAACTTGCAGGCAAACTGAATGAGCTGGAAATATGCAGTGAAATAACTTCCATTACTGTAAAGGAAAAATGCCTCGAGTTATTCCCTGAAGAAAAAACAGAAAAAAACTGCAGTGAAATAACTGACGGCATTGAATTAAAAGACAACTGTTTTTTCGATCTGGCAAAAAAAGAAAAAAATTATCTTCAATGCAACAAAATAAGCCCGTCAATGTACCAAGGAAAATATGCAAGAGACAAATGCCTTTCCAACATGCTGAAAACACTGAAAGAAACAGGATTATGCGGATTATTTATTGATACCGACTTGAATCAGGACTGCTATTTTAAATTAGGAAAAGAACTTCTTGATTTAAATGCCTGCATGAATGTTTCAAATAATGATAAAAAAAATGAATGCATTAAATATGTTGCGGAAAAGAAATTTGATTCAGGCATGTGCGAACTTCTTTCATCAAGAGAATTAAAGCAGGAATGCATTGAAAAAGTAGCTGAAACAGCTAATGAAATCGAATTATGCGATAAAATAGCGGACAGAACTAAAAGATATGACTGCATTAAAAGGGCTGCTGAACTGCAGAAAGACAAGGAAATCTGCGCAAAAATAATGGATTTCGGCAAAAGAGATGAATGCTATTACAGCATTGCACTGCTCACAACAGACGAGGAAGCATGCGGAAAAATAAGCCCTATTACCACATACTGGAATGAATGCTATTCAATCATTGCCCAAACAAAAAACGATTATGCCTTATGCAATAAAATAAATTTTGTTGATAAAATATATCTTGAATGCTTTGTTAATATAGGAATTGCATTAAAAACACCTGAAGTCTGCCTGGAAATGAATAAAACCCACCTGCCCAATTACAGCACATACCTTGCAAGGGACTTATGCTACAGGAATACTGCAATCGGACTGAAAATGGAAAGCATCTGCGAAGAAATAAATGCCCCAGTTCTAAAAACAGCATGCTTTGACGGAAATACAACAATCCATTAGCCAAAACAAAAAATTCTAATTAAAATTTAAAACAAAAAATTCTAATTAAAAACCAAAAAATATAGGTTTAAATAATTCTTTTTCCCTTATATTGGCATGAAATGGGAAAGCAGGCTTTTTTTTGCATTAATTTTTGCTTCATTAATTTTATTCAGCGGATGCTTTACAGCAGAACTTATCAGTGGAAAATCAGTTGGAAACGCGCCTGCAGTTGATTTAGGGAATTTATTTAACTCACAGGAAACTCCAACAAATGCAATGGCACAAAATCAGCAGCAGCCTTCGCAGATACCGCAAGAACAACTGCAAACCGAATTGCCTCCTGCAGAACCAGAAGAACAGGATGCAAATCAAAACCTGCAGGAATTAACCAAGCAGGATAAAATCAATGAATGCAGTGCAATGGATTTAGTTGAAAAAAACTCCTGCCTGAATGCACTGGCTTTAAATGAAAAAGATTTAGGGATATGCAGGTCAATGGATTTGCTGGGGGATGAATGCATTAAGGAACTGGCAGTGGAGGAAGGCAATTCAGAATTATGCAGAGAAATCAATGGAAGAACAGTAAGGGAAAACTGCTTTCATGAATTTTCAGAGCAGGAAAAAGAATGCAGAGAAATTACAAATGGAAATTTAAGAGACGAATGTTATAGTTCTTTGGCAGCAACCCAAAAAAATTATCTGTTCTGCAGAAATATTTCAAGCTCAAAAACAGCAGGAAGTTATGCAAGAGATGAATGCTATACTTCTTTGCTTGCATCAAATAAATTCATTGAATTATGCGAAGCATTCCTTGATTTTAATTTATCTCAGGACTGCTATATGGAAGTGGCAGAAGCAGACCTTAATCTAAGCTTATGCGAATTTATTACAGAAGCAGAAGACTGGAATACTTGCATTTATTACATTGCTGAAAACACTTATGACATAAACACATGCAAATTGTTTTCAACGCATGGATTAAGCCAGAAATGCATTGTTTCTGTTGCGGAAAAAACATTTGATGCAGATTTATGCGAAACAATAACAAGTTCAGCTGAAAAAGACAGCTGCTATTATTCTGTTGCCGATGCAAATTTGCTGGAAGAATACTGTGATAAAATAACAAATACCCAGCTAAAGAATGAATGCTATCTTAATTTGGCAACAGAAACAGATGACGGAAATATATGCACAAAAATAACCAATATTGCGCCTGAATGGGAAACATGCAACCAAACTGTTGCCGAAAGCACCAATGAATATTCTTTATGTGAAAGGCTCAGGTTTTCGGAAAATTACATTGAATGCTTTGTGAATGTGGCGGTTGCATTGGAAAGACCTGAAGTATGCATTACAATCCAGAAAAGAAGCTTAAGCGATTACAGCATTTACCCTATAAGGGATTTATGCTATAAAAATACTGCAATTGAACTGGAACTAAACAGTTTATGCGAAGAAATAACTGACGGAAATTTAATGAAAGCATGCGAAGACGGAAATTCAGCGTTCCATTGAACAATATATTTAAATAAATTACTTATTTTACTTATTTAAGTATAAGGTGTTTTTATGGTTAATATGACTATGGCTATTCCAAAAGAACTTCATTCAATAATGAAAAAACATCCTGAAATCAAATGGAGCGAAGTGGCAAGGCAGGCAATTAAAAGGAAAGCATTAGAGATTGAAATCGAAAAAAAAGAATGGATTCAACAAGCTCAAAAACATGCTGTTGAAAGGGGCTGGAGTGAAGCGCATGAGCTCTTCGAGTTTTGAGCAGGGAGAAATAGTTATTGCGCCAATTCCTTTTTCAAATCTTATAGAAGCAAAAATAAGGCCTGCACTAATCATCAGCAACAGAGAATATAACAAATCATCCGAAGACATAATTGTCCTGAAAATCACAAGCAAAGTAAAAGATTATCCTTTTGATATTGAATTAAATGAAAAAGATATTTCAGAAGGAACACTGAAAGAAGAAAGCGTAATCCAAACTGATTTTCCCGTAGTAATAGAAAAAAGAAGCATTGCAAAACCAGTCGGAAAAATAACAAAACAAAAACTGAATGAAGTAAAAGAAAAGATAAAGGAATTGTATTCCATCTGAAAATAAAAAAGAGTTAAAATCAAAAAATTTCTTTTCTTTATTATTTTTCCATTAATTCCTTTTTTTCTTTTTCACTGAATTTTTCAATTGCATAACGCAGGGCAGTTCTTGGAAATTTCAGTTTGTTTTTTTTCAGGAATTCATAAACTGCTTTTTTATTTGCCTTGGCTGATTCCCTTAAAGTCCATCCAACTGCCTTATGCACTAAATCATCTTTGTCATTCAAAAGATTTAATGCATTAAAAATCACTTCTTTTGAATAATCTTTTTTTCTTGCAATCAACACATATGAAACCATTGAAGCCCTTCTTAACCATCTGTTATTTGAGGAAGCCCAGGAAGAAATTTTTGGAATTAAATCAGGACATAATTCAATCAATGGGCCGATGCAGTGCGGGCATAATTCATCGCAATGCACCCAGTTGGAAACATATTTTTTCAGCCAGAATTCAAATACATCAAAAGTGTTTTTTGTAAAATTCTTTTTTTGTTTTTCCGCAAGGAAAAAACCAATGTCCTGCATTTCCATTACTGGAGATTTAAGGAATTCTTCTGAAAGCAGAATCCATTCATTGAAAGAAAAATCATTTCTGTGCTCTTTGAAAAATTCATTTGCGATTTTTCTTGTAATTGGCCTGCGAACGCCGATTGGATTAATTTTTTCCTTGAAAAATCCTTTCATTCCTTTGGCAAATTTTGGGTCGGCATTTGAATTTAATTCAAAGGAAATCTCTTTGAGGAAACCCTTGCAATCCATAAAAATAATTCAAGCCAATGAAATTTAAAAAAAGATGTTTTAAAAGAGTATTAAAGTGATTTTATGAAAATAAATTATGATGATTTCAGGAAAGTTGATATTAGAGTCGGGACTATTCTTGAGGCAGAGGATTTTCCTGAAGCAAGAAACCCAGCCTATAAATTAAAGATTGATTTTGGTTCAGAGATTGGGATAAAGAAAAGCAGTGCGCAGGCAACTGAATTGTATTCAAAAAAAGAATTAACCGGAAAACAGGTTCTTGCTGTGGTGAATTTTCCTGCAAAGCAGATAGCGAATTTTATGAGCGAATGCCTGGTTTTAGGGGCTGATGCAGAAAAAGGGATTGCATTGATTCAGCCGGACAGAAAAATTGAGAACGGAAAAAGAATGTATTAAATTATTTATTTGTTTCCGCTGCTTTTTGCAAATCGGTTTTTCCCTTCAGTTTATCGCTTACTTTTTTGAATAATCCTTGTTTTCTTTTCTTTTCCTCATAAATTGCTTTTATTTCTTCAATTGATAATTCATCAACCAGCTTCTGTTTCTGCAATTCAATTACTTTTGCTTCTGCTTTCTTTTCTTTTTTAACATCATCAAGAATTCCAAGTATTTCCTTTTTTGTTTTGTGCCTGTCCAGTTCATTTCCAAATGATTCTTCCTCTTCTGTCAGCATCATCTTCTTTTTATCAAATTCATGCATTTTTTCAAGCAGTTCAACTTCTTTTTCCAGTTCAGCAGTTCTTGCCCTTAAACGCAGATCATCCTGCTTTAATCTTTCATCTGCATCCTTTAGCCTTAAATCTGCATCCAGCAGCCTAAGCTCATCCTGGCTTATTTTTTCGTCTTTTCTTTTCAAAATAAAGAAAAGCAATCCAATCACTATTGCAACCAGTGAAAGAACTATTGCCAGATAAGCCAGATTTTGGTCTGAAGGCACAATAATTATCTGTTTTTCTTCCCCTGATTTCTGTTCTGTTTTAAAGGTGCTTTCATCAATGCATTGCTGTTCATGGCATACTTTGCTTGGGCCGCAATAAAGGCCTTCCCTGCTTGAATTATAACAGCTCCCTTTAACGCAGTAATCCTGAGTGCAGGGGTTTCCGTCATTGCATGTTATTCCGCTGCATAAATCAGTTTCAGATGCAACAATCAATGCAGTCGGAGTAGGCATGCCTGCAAAAAATCCCCTTAAATCGCCAAGAATTGATTCATCACTTACTTTGCTTAAATTGTAATGGAATTCTTTTTCTTGCCCTGCCTCCAATTCCATAATAATCCATTCAACAACAGGATCCATTAAAAGAATTCTCGGAGGCTCCTGAAACGAAATTAATGAAACATTTTCAGCCAGTTTCTTTGGAACTGATTCAATTACTGAAACATTTGAATAATTTTTTCCGGAAACATTTCTCACATAAACAGTTACATTAATGTCAACTGAATATGGATTATCATTATCAAGAACTACATTGGAATTAATTGTTCTTGAAATAATTATTTCATCAGGCAAGGCAAGCCTTTTGCCTTCCAAACGAGTGTCATCAATCACTTCATTCATTGCAGTGCTTGAAATTGCCCCTCCAAAAGCAGCAAACTGAGCAAAAGAAGTCTGTTTTTTTTCAGTAAATCTCTGAATGCATTCTCCTAAACAGCATCTGTCTGTATCAGAAGCAGAAATCATTGAGCCGGTACAGTACTGCGCCAAACTGCATACTTGTGAATTATTGTATTGACTGCAGGTTGTTCCTATGCCTGCATTAGAGACAGTTGCTGAAGCAGTTACAGTAACTGAAACATTTGAATCAGCTGAATTTAAATCATAGAAATCAGTTGCCTTAACTGAAAAATTATGGTTTGAAGCAGTTAAATTTGAAAAAGTATAACTTGTATTTAATGAATTATCAATCCATTCATCTGAATCAAGCCTTACCCAGTATCTTGATATTGTGCTGTCTCCAGGAATGCCTGAATAAGTCATAGTGATGCTTGTTGAAGAAGTTGAATAGCCTGCGCTTGGAGCAGTAATTAAAACTGTTGCAGGGGTTCTGCCAATAAAAAATACGCCTACTTCCGCAGTAAGTGACCCTGAAGCCCACTGCCCTGTCGGGGCTTCGCCTGAAACAAAATCTGTTTCATAAGTTCCTCCAGAAGCATTTCCTGCAAATCCATCCTCATGCCCTAAGGTTAAGTCATATGTTCCCCCGCTGCCGCTGAAAGCATATGCAGCTGCGGAAAAAAGCAGAACCAATGCAAGGACAAATGCTTTATTCATTTTATTCAACCTAAATTAACTCCACCTATAGGCAATTCCTTTACAATTTCTTCTTTTTTGTAATCATAAATTACCAATAAATCACTCCATTGAACCAAAAGCATTCCATTTTCAGCATTTTCATAAATTATTCTTTTTTGCTTTACAAGTTCTTCAACATTATAAATAACTTCAACTGAAGGAATTTCTTCTTTATTATATTTTTGGTTCAGCATTACTGCAACTTCCTGCAACTGAGTTTCAGAAATATTTTTTTCCTGAATGCATGCAAAAGCAATAAAAGAAAAAATCAAGACAAATAAAAATAATTTATTCATTCAATTTTCCCCTCACTTCACTGCATTTTATTCCAAAGCATCTGGCAGTGACTCCTTCAACCTGGACTGATTTTTCCTTTAAAACAAACTGCTCAAACACAGGCTGAACTGCTTCAATTATTCCTTCAACAAGTTCCTGAATTTCATCAATTAATTCACCCAAAAGATTTTCTTCTTTGCATTGCCCGCCCTCATTTAATTCACATTCTTCTTCCAAGAAATTCTCATCAGGAACAAATGAATTTGAATCATCTACTGAATCAAATGAATTGAAATCACTGGAATCTGAATTAAAATCAAGGGCTTCATTTCCGTCTGAATCAATGCCAAATGAATTAAAATCAAAATCCGAATCACCAAAAGAATTTTCATCAGAAAAATTAAAATCAGAATCCGAATCAGAACCGGAATTAAAATCATTGAATTCATTTGAATCAGAATCGTCTTGATAGGAATTAAAGTCGCTATCGCCAGAATTAAAATCAAATGAATTCGAATCAGAAGAATTAAAGTCACCGAAAGAATTTCCGTCAAAGGAATTAAAATCATCCGCAGAATTAAAGTCACCAAAAAAAGCATTGGAATCAGGGGGAGTTAATGCATTCGGGTCTGCATTGAAATCATCGGCAAAGGCATGTGAAGAAAACAGAAAAAACAAGGAAAACCCCGTCAATACAACAGCAATTAACTTATGCAAAAAAAACCCCTTTCCGTTATAATTTTTAACTTTAATACCATTATTAATAAAAGTATAAAAGAAGAATATAAAATAGTTAGGTTGCATTTTTATCTGCAAAATAAACCTAATTCAGTTAAATTCCGGCCAATTAATTGCAAACAAGCATAATTCGTTTTTGCAAAACAAATAAATTAGCACAAACCAAAATTAGTTTTTTTCCTAACTAATCGGATAAAGATTTAAAAAGAAAGCAATAACGAGTTAAAAAGAAAGCAATAAAGATTTAGCTATCTTTATTATCAAAAATTAGGGGTGAATTAATGAAAGAAAAAAATCCAATAATAGTTTTAGGGGCCGTTTTTCTTATTGTAATTGCATTGGTTTCAATTATGCCTGCTTTTTCGCATAATGCCTTTGCAGATGAAAATGGCTCAGATTCAAAAGAAGAAAAAAGAACAGTTTCAGTTTCCGCTGTTTCAAGCATCAGCACTGCACCGAACCAGACAGAAATTTATCTTTCAATTGAAACAGACAATTTGAATGCGGCAAAAAGCCAGCAGGAAAACGCGGAAATAACTGCAAAAGTAAAGAAGGCACTGCTTTCTGCAGGAGTAAAAGAAACAGAAATTGAATCAACCAATTATTCATTAAATGAACTGAATGAATGGGATTCTATTTCAAGAAAATACATAAAAAAAGGATACCAGACAACACATTCCCTAAAAGTAACAGTTCAAGGAACTTCAAATGCAGGAACAATAGTGGATGCAGCAGTATCAGCAGGCACAACAAGAATTTCAGGAGTCAGTTTTACAGTTGACGACAAAACAAGGGAAGGCATTCAATTGCAGGCACTGGAACAGGCGGCAAAAACAAGCAAAACAAAAGCCGAAACAATTGCAAAAGGATTGGGCGTGAAAGTAAAACAGGTTGAATCAGCAGATGAAAGCTCAGGGTATTATTACCCGCAGGTAAATTACTCCAAAACAATGATGGAAGCTTCTGATGGCGCAATGCCGACAGAATTTTCAGCAGGAGACATTCAAATCACTGCAACAGTTTCAGCGGTTTACTCAATTGAGTAAAC
>JBDRGO010000029.1:0-7386 GCA_043817715.1 Candidatus Iainarchaeum sp.
TTTGGCAGTTAACTGGGTTTATGCAAGGAATTTAAAAAGAATTCTAAAAATTCACGATATTTTAAAACACGTTATTCCGGCAATTAAAACCAATATAACAATAATTCAAGAAAAATCATTAGCACTTACCCTTTCGGAAAGTCCGCACTGGAATTGATTCATTTTCAAACTAATTCAAGCTAATTTCAATTCTCCATAGGAGAATTGCTTTTTCTTTGGGAATTAAAGCCCTGCTGAAAGCAGTGCACAACCAACACTGAAAGTGTTGCCCGTCTGCCAGCTGACGTGACAGCTGAAACTGGCGGGACAGTTGGCACCGGAAGTCCACTCCTCCGAAATCATATATAAAGGGAAAAAATAAGATTAAATGAATTAAAATTCCTTTTTGAAAGGGCTAGGAACCCTTTCACTAAGGAGTCAAAAAGGAGGTAATTGAAATGAGTGAATTTAGAATAATGAGATTTGTAGAAGGAAGAGGGCAAAAATACAGGAGAATGAGATTAAGCCCAACAATCCTTTTTTAATGTTTTCTGGTGAGATAATGTATTCAAGTGATTTTATGAAAGTTAGTGAATTGGCTCCAAAAGCCGCTGTACCGGAAATTGAATTGGAAATCGTTAGTGTTGCCGAACCAAGGTCTTTTGCAACTGAAAAAGGCTCAGGAAGAGTATGCAATGCCGCAGGGAAGGATAAAACAGGGGAAGTAAGCATTACTTTATGGAACGAGCAAGCAGAACAAGTAAAAGAAGGCGATAAAATCAAGATAATTGATGGATGGTGCAGTGAATTCAAGGGGCAAATACAGGTAAGCACAGGAAAAAAAGGAAAGTTAATAGTTAACCCTTAAAAACCATAAAATGCCGCAAAAACCAATAAATTGTTGGTTTTGAAGCATTTTGAGGAAAATTGAGGGGAGTAGCTTTTTATACTTCAAAGACAGTAATATATAGGTGGGGCAGGAAAAGCTCTCTTATTCTATAAGAGTGACTTTCTCATACTCCTAAATGGAAAAGGAATCGCTAAGGTGAGAAAAATGGAAGATGAATTTGCTTTTTTAAGGCAGCCTACAGAGGCACAGAGACTTGAATTGCTTTCACAGGAATTCAAGTTAAGGAAAAAACAGCCAACTGCATGGACTAAAACCAAATACAGGGCTTATGCTAATTTCAGATCAAGAGCAGCAGTGGCAACAGTAAAAGAAGAGAATTAATTTTCTCTCTTATTCTTTCCTCATTCTGATTTTAATTGATAATCCATTAATTACTTAAATTTGTTTTAACTCTTTTTATTTAATATAAAAAAGCTGATTGAATGAATTTAGGTGAAAAGCTTCGTTTAGCAATTGAAAAGCTGAAAGTCGGCGCAGTGGATAAAGATACAATTAAAGAAGTAATTAAGGAACTGCAGAGAGCATTGATTTCATCAGATGTAGAAGTTTCTCTTGTATTGAAATTATCAAAGCATATTGAAGAAGAGGCTTTTGCTGAACTGCCTTCGGGCATAAACAGGAAAGAGCATATTGTAAAAACTACTTATGATGCATTGACTGATTTATTAGGGAGAAAAAAAGAAATACCGCAAAATCCAAAAAAAATTCTTTTATTGGGGTTGAATGGTTCGGGAAAAACAACTTCAGCTGCAAAACTAGCCCATTATTATAAAAAACGAGGCAAACGAGTTGGATTGATTTGCGCTGATGCATTCAGGCCTGCCGCATTTGAACAATTAAAGCAATTATCAGAAAAAATTGAAGTTCCTTTTTATGGGATTAAAAATGAAAAGAATTCAATTAAAATTGCGGAGCAAGGAATTAAAGAATTAGAAAAAAATAAAGCCGGATTAATTATTGTTGATTCTGCTGGAAGAAGTGCTTTAGATGAAGAATTAACTAAAGAAATTAAGGCAATTAATTCAGTTGCTGAATTTGATGAAAAATGGTTAGTGATTGGAGCAGATGTAGGACAAGTTGCAAAAAAACAGGCAAATGCATTTCATGAATCAATTGGAATTAATGGAGTAATTGTTACTCGAATGGATGGTTCTGCAAAAGGCGGGGGGGCATTAACTGCTTGTGCGGAAACAAACGCATCAGTTTATTTCATCGGCACAGGGGAAAAAATAAATGATTTAGAAGAATTTGATGCTGAAAGATTTTTGTCAAGAATAATGGGTTACGGCGATTTGGAGGGATTACTGGAAAAAATGAAGGAAATTGAATTAGGGGAAGAATTGAGCCCTGAAGAATTAATGAAAGGCGAATTTACTTTAGAGACATTTTACCAGCAGTTAAAGGCAACAAAGCAGATGGGCCCGTTGAATAAGGTTGCGGAAATGCTTGGATTAAACATGAAACTGCCGAAAGAGGTTCTTGATACAAGCCAGGAAAAAATGGATGGATTCAAAATAATGATGGATTCAATGACAAAAGAAGAAAAAAGAAATCCCGAAGTATTGAATAATTCAAGGATTCAAAGGATTGCAAAAGGCTCGGGAAAAACACAGCAGGAAGTAAGGGAATTATTGAAGCAATTCAAGCAAATGAAAAAAATGTTTAAATCATTTTCAGGAATAAATGAAAAGAAATTAGAAAAAGAAGGAATTGAAGGACTGATGAAACACCTGCCAGGAATGAAAAGAAAAAGAAAAAAATTCAAGATAAGGTAAAAGAAAAACAAAATAAGAAAAACAAAAAAATAATTAAATTCAATACAAAAAAATTAAAATTCAGTTTAAAGAAAATAATTCATTTGTTTTTTGTTTTTACATCAACCAAACCCAAAAGGAAATCATATTTTATTTCATTTAAAATTAAAGTTGATTCATAAACCTGGATTAGTTCAGAAAAATTGGTTCTTATTTCTTTTAAAACTGCGTTTAAATGCTCTAAATTTTCTGCCGAGATAACTATTTCATAATCCCATTTTCCGGAAAGCGATGCGAGGTAAGTGATGAACGGGTTTTTCTCGCAGAAAGAAATGAATTCATTTTCTTTTTCCTTGTCAAGGCTTTTCATTGAAAAAGAAACATAAGCATAAATCGGAAAACCAATTTTTTCAGGATTTAAAACAGGAATAAATGATTTGATCAACCCTTCTTTTTTCATTTTATTAATCCTGTAAATAACGCTGTCCCTTTGAATTCCTGTTTTCCGGCTTATTTCGCTTACAGGCATTCTTGCATCAGCATAAAGCTCGCTTAAAATCAGAAAATCTTTTCTATCCAAATCCATAAAAAACACCATTAATTAAATTATACTTAAAATAATAAGAAAGTAATAAAAACACTGCTTAAAATACGTAAAAATTAAAGAAAAAACTCTTAAATAATAAAACATAACTTTGTTTAATGAATTGGTTAAATAATTGCTTGGATTGTGATGCTAAATGCTGCTGCCGTGGTTTTGATGCAATTTTAAGCGATAAGGAAAACAAATCAATTAAAGATAAAGGTTTCAGGAATTTTGCAAGAAGCAATATATTAAAGAAAGTAAAGGGGAAATGCATTTTTTCTGAAAATGGAAAATGCAGCATTCAAGACAATAAGCCTTTAAGCTGCAGAATTTACCCCATAATTTTTGATTATTTTCCAATATTAAAAAAAGATAAATTTGTGTTTTATGTTGACCTTTCCTGTCCTCATGCAATGGAACTTTCCAGGGATTGGATTGAAAAACAGAAAACAATTGCTTTAAAGGAATTGAAAGCATGGACAAAAAAAGAAATTGAAATTTACTGTTACAGGCCTTGAATCAATGAAATTCAGGGAAGCAGAATAAATTTTAATTCAAAATTCACTTTATTTAAATTAATTGCTTTTAAATTAATAATATGGATTTATTATTAATTAGACAAATTTGCATTTTGATTGCTTCTGGAATCGGGGCATGGACTGATTATAAAACAGGGTTAATTAATGACTGGATTACGTATCCATTGATTGCTTTGGGAATTCTGTTGAATTTAATTGAATGGAATTTAACGGGAATTGGTTTTGGATTACTTGTTTTTGTTATTGGATTTATTGCTTATTATTCCGGAAAATTAGGCGGAGGGGATGTGAAATTATTTGCAGGAATGGCTTTAATGCTTCCGTTTTTTGAAGGAAAAATATTTGTTTTAAGCGCATTGTTTTTTGGTTCAATTGCAAGTGTTTTGTTTTATGGAATTTATTTTCCTTTGAAGTATTTCAGAAAAGGAATTGATTTTGAATTAAACAAGAAAAGAATTCAAATGAGTTTGTTGTTATTTGTTTTTTTAATTATTTATTTCTGGTTCATGAATTCATTCAGGATTATTCCGATTGGATTGCTTGCATTGATTTTTGTTGCCGTATTGATTGGATTAATATTTTTTGCTTTGGAAAAAGGGATAAGAAAAGAGTTTTTTTTGAAAAAAGTGAAGGTTGCGGAGCTAGAAGAAGATGAAGTAATTGTGTTGGATGAAGAATTAATTGAATCAATTAAAAATAAACAAAAAAAAGGAATTGGTGAAAAATCAGAAAAAGAAAAATTAAATAAAGAAGAAAAAGAATTTGAAAAAAATAAAAAATTAAAAGAAATTCTTTCATTGAAATTCAAGGGAGTGATAGGGGAAAAAGAAAAACAAAAATTGCTTGATGCAGGAATTCAGGAAGTTTTTGTTTACAGGGACTTGCCTAAATTCGGCCCGTTTATTTTCATCGGAACAGTTCTTGCAATGGTTCTGCCTCCAATGGTTTTGGGAGGATTGATTTAGAATCCAAAAGCAGGTTAAAAGTCATCCAAATCAAAAGCCAAAAAGCCTTCATTTCTTAGTTTTTGTTTTCCTTTAATTTTTCTGGCAACCAAACCAAGCTTTAAACCAGTTATTTTTTTATTTAAGTGATTGATTTTTGCTTCAAGTTTGTTAAGAACGCGAACTGCATTTTTGTTTGATAATTCGCTCCACTTGAATTCAAAAGCAAAAGCCTCTTTGCTGTTTTTTCCAATTAAGTCAATCTCGTAAGTGTTTTCCCCTTTTTTTGCATTCTGAATTTTTCCCCATTGCCTTTTGGCTTCATTTAACTCAAATTTGTTTGCCAAAAACTCTCCTGCAACTTTTTCAAAAGACCTGCCGTAAAAACAATTCAGGTTTTTCCTTAATTTTTCCAAAAACTCCGGCTTTCTTGCAGCATAATCTGAATAATTTTTGTATATTTCTGAAAACCAAAAATGAACCAAAGGATGCCTTATTTTATAAATGCCTCTTTTTCCTTCAAAAGGCAATTCAAATTCAATTAATTCAAAATAATCCTTTAACTCCTTGATCTGCCTGGTAATGGAAGTCGGACTAGTATTCAAATAATTTGCAATCAGGGAATTGGTGTTGTTTCCGTTTGCAATTGCTTCCAAAATAGAATAATACATTCCGCTTCTTCCCCCAAATTCCTGCGAAAGAATGCTACTTACTTCATCTTCCAGTGGAGCGTCTTTTACCAACAGCAATAAATCAAATATTTCTTCTGCTTTTTTCCCTTGCAATCCAAAATCTTCAATTGCAACAAAATACTTAGGATAGCCGCCAAAAATGCAGTAAACTTTTACAAGGTCCTCTTTGCTTAAACGTAATTCTTTTCTTAGTTCCAAACAAGACTTCAGGCTTAATGGCTCAAGCCTTAGGCCTTTTTTTATCCTGCCATATAATGGCTCTTTTGAACCCTTAAATAAATTCTTCATCAACCCAATCAATGAACCTGAAAGAATAATCAAACCAGGCTTATTCTCGTTCAAATCAATGGTTTTCTGCATTATTCCAAAAATAGCTGGTTCCACAAAGCCAAAATTCTGGAACTCATCAAAAACAACAGGAGAAGTATTTCTTTCAACTAAAACCTCAAAAAACTTGTCCCAAGAATCAATTGACTCCAATTCAGTCAAAACCTTGCCATTCCTTAAAATCTCCTGAAATTCATTCAAAAGGTCATTGGAGGTTTTGCTCTTGTTAACAAAAAAATAAAGCCCTTTTCCTTTCAAAAACTCAAGCAACAGACGGGTTTTGCCAACTCGCCTCAAACCATACAAAGCCACTACAAAAAGCTTTTTTCTTGAAAGAACAGATAATTCATTTAACTCTTTCAGCTCATTTTCCCTATTAATAAACCTCAAACATATTCACCTACTGAATTATTCAGTAAGTGAATATATATTTAAATATATGGTTCACACAACCGAATTAATGCATTTGCACCAGCTAACAGAACAGGCATAGCAATGATTTTGCCTCCAGTGGTTTTGGGCGGGTTGGTTTGAATTGATTGAATGCGAAGGAGTTTAGAATTAAAAAGGAGATTCCAAACTTGCGATAACGGGCAATTCATCAATAAAATTTTTGTTTGAAACCGGTTCAATAAGAAGTTTTTTTATTTTGTCATATGAACGGGGATGCTTTGCATAACGTGTTTCTCCAAAAAAAGAAAAAACTAAATGAAATTTTCCAAGTTTTTTTAATTGCGATTCATTCAAAGTAGATAATGTTCCAACAGAAATCTCTGCTGTTTTTGATTTAAAACCTCTTCTGCTTGCATTAAGGCATAAAATTTTAACTTTTCCCCTGAAGTTAGGAAATTCTTCAAATAATTTATCCCAATATACTCCTGAGCCAGCACCCAAATCAAGGATTCTTACTTTGTTGTTTGATTCCAAAAAATAGTTTATCCGTGAAACAAGTTTTTGCTTTATTAACGGATGCATTCCTTGTCCAAAAAAAGGAAAAAAAGCATCAGAAGATAAATTAAATTTTTTCTTAATCTTGAATATTTTTTCTTTTAATTCGTCTTTTCTTCGTTCTAATTCATCTAACTCATTACCTTCTGTAACAGGCAATCTGACATTAATCTCATTAATTTCCCTACTAAAAACCATTATTTGGTCTGTTGCACGCGTACGCATGAGCTCTAAACAAAGCCTGCTCCTTCTCGTTTTTTCAGCACCTGATCGGATGACAATAGGGACTCCGTCCCTATAACCCTGAGTTTGCTCTGCGGGTCTTCGTTTTGAACTCAGACCGCGCAGTATCAAAGACTGTCAACATCTTGTACTACTTCAATATTGTGATGTTTGGCTTGGTTTTCAATGTATTGAATTGCTTTAACTGCTTCTGCTCCAAACCCTTGATGATGTTCATAACCTGACCAAAAACTTCCTCTTGGATACAGTTTTCTAAAATTTGGTTTTTCTTTGAAAACATTTTTTGCAGACCATGACTTCAACATTATTTTAGCAGTTCTTAAAGAATATTTTTCTGGAACATTAACTGCTAAATGCAAATGAGTTCCAGCAAAACCAAAAGCACCAAAAACAAAACCAAATTTCTCTAACTTCAAAAAACCATTCCTACAAGCATTAATTGAACTCTGTTTTCTAAAAACATT
>JBDRGO010000030.1:0-37216 GCA_043817715.1 Candidatus Iainarchaeum sp.
AAACAACATCAGCGAAAGAGAACTCAGAAAAATAGTCATCATCAGAAAAATAAGCAACGGCTCCAGAAGCCGAGAAGGCGCAAAAAACACAGCCACGCTCTTATCAATAATCCAAACCCTCAGAAACAACAAACAAAACCTGTTCCAACAACTCCAAAAACTCGCAATCACTTCACAAAGCTAAGTAATTACCATACAACTGCAGGAATAACAATCAATGAAGGCGCTGATCCTGATGTGATTTCAGATATTCAAAAAAAATTGAGTGAACTGGTTCCAAAAAATTCAAATTACCTGCATTCGGAAGGAAACAGCGATGCGCATATTAAAAGCTCTTTAATCGGATGCAGTGAACTTATATTAATTGAAAACAATTCATTGGCTTTAGGAACATGGCAGAAAATTTTTTTTTGCGAATTTGACGGGCCAAGAACAAGAAAAATTTTAATTAAATTAATTTAAAACAAAACAATTTAAATTAATTGAAGGAAAATAAAATTAATGAAAATAATTGAAAGGAAATAAAAAAAATAATTAAAAAAATAAAAATTAATAAAAAAATTTTAATTAAATTAATTGAGGGGAAATAAATGCTGAGTGAATTAATCAGATTGAATGAAATTGAATTGATTGGAATTATCGGAATGCTTTTGATTCTGATTGCATATGGATTGAATCAAACGCATAAATGGAGTCAAGATGACTTCAAATATGATTTCACGAATTTTTTAGGCGGAGCACTGCTGTTTGTTTATGCCTTCTCGCTTGGAAGCATTCCATTCCTGATTTTGCAGGCGGTTTGGGCATTGGTTTCATTAAGGGACTGCTTTAAGGACATGAAATTAATTTAAAAAACGTTTAACGTTTTTTAAAGCTTTAAATTCCTTTAGGAATTTAAAATTTAAACTTAGAAAGTTTAAAGCTTTAAATTGCATAGCAACTTAAAATTTAAACACAGTAAGTTTAAAGCTTTAAATTTGCAGAAAGCAAATTTAAATTAATTTAACCAATAATTGAACAAACACGTCCAGTGCATCTTGCCCCTCCGATGCATTTTTTTTCCCTGTATTCTGAATCAGATTTCATGCAGCAGATAAAAGGGCATTCAGGATTAAGGCATTCATTGTTAACGCAGTCCAAATCATTCAGGCACGGCTTTTTTTCAGTTCCTTCTTCATCACAGCATTCTTTTGTACAGGAAGGAAGCTTGCAGGAATTATTTGAACAGATTGACGGAGAAATGCATTTTTTTTCAATATAAATTTTTGCTGAACAGCATTCAAAAGGGCACGGCTTTTTTTCATCTGGAACAAATTCATTTCCTGAATCAGGAACTTCCTGCCTATTAAATGAATTATCTGACTTGGCAGTGATTTTAATTCCACTGCCCTGGTCAAACATGCTTAAAACAAAAAAGAATGAAGCAAAAACCAATACAATCAATAATAAAAAAACAGCAATAATTGCCGCTCCGATTAATGCAGAGGAATAATCTTTTTTCTGCTTTGGAATTTCTTCTTTAATAAATTCTTTTTTTTCTGAAATCTCTTTTTCCACTGGTTTTTCATAACCCTGATTTTCAGGATTTTTTTCTTTTTCACTGTTATTTTCTTTTTCCTTTTTCTGGACAATTGAAAAAATTTTTTCCTTTAAAGACCTGACTTTTTCCGGTTCCTCAAGAGGGTCCTTGTGCGCAGGCTCTTTTTTCTTTTTTTTCAGCTTCATTTCCTCTTCATTTAAAAGGGAAATTTTATCCAGTTCCTCATCAAATTCCACTTCAAGCAGGCCCTGTTCATCAATTTCTTCAGGCATGAAAAAATAAAGGCATTGGAGAATAAAAAATAAACGCTTTAAGCCCTGTTGAGCAATAGCGAAACAGTGCACGCATGCCAACTGGGCGAGACAGTTGTGGTGGGCCCGGAGAGATTTGAACTCTCGACCTCACGATTATCAGTCGTGCGCTCCACCAGACTAAGCTACGGGCCCTTTAACAATGTATTAATTGTTTCAGTGGAAAACTTAAAAAGATTGTGTTAACGGCTCTTTGCAGTATTCAACCCATATAATTCAAAAGCATAAGCAATGCCGTAAATTGCAAACCAAATGCCTAAAACCATTGAAAGAATTCCTCCCAGAACCGGAAGGAACCCAAGAACAACTGAAATCCCGACAAATACCATTGTCAGGAAAAGAAACCATAAGGCAAATTTCATATTGAAAAAATATTTGTTTTTAACCATTGAAATTGTTTTAGTGATTGCATTAATTCCTGAAATGTCTTCCATTACCGCGGTAACAGGCAGGATTAAAAATAAGGGATAAGTCAGAAGGTAAATTAATAGAATTAAAAAAACCAATGCAAGTAATGCAAACAGGAACACTAAACCAGATAAATCCATTAAAGAAATTAAAACCACAAGTAATGCAAGCAATATTAAGGAAACCACGAACACCAGCATTCCGAATAATTCAACAATTAATGCAGGAAAAAACCTTTGCTTTATCCGTGAAATGATTTTATTCAATTCAATTTTTCCTTTTTTTGCCTGATTTATTCCTTCAATTAAAAAAACCGAAAAAACAGCGGAAAAGCCCATCAGAATAGCCAAGAAAATAATAATTCCGATTCCAATCAAAACAAGAAAGCCAATTGAATAATTTGCATAAGGATTTGTTGAAGCAGAAACCACTCCAAGCACAAGGCCTGTAACAATTAATATAATTAAAGCAATAAGCAAAACAGCAATAAAAGCAAAGGAAACTGCAATGTAAAGCACTGCCAGAATCAATGATTCTTTTTTAATGCTTAAATCAAGGCATTGCTTTGAAAAATCAATTAAACCAGGCATATTAATCAATTAAAATAACTGCATTTAAGTTAAAAAAGTTATTGAATTCGCACCGGAAATCTACTGCCAAAAACATTCTTAAACTAAAATAACTTGCTTAAAGACATGGGTTTAGAACTAAATGTTTTTGATATTGAAAAAGACTGGCTTGACAAAAACCTCTTTATTGGGGGAATTAAAGAAGAATTAAAAGAATTAATTGATTATCTAGGCAAAACAAAAAAAGCCTCAGAAATCACAAGGGTTTCTTATGATTGTATAAAAGAAGCTCTTTTAGGAAGAGCCCCAATTAACCTCAAAAAATTAAGTATTATATTAAATTCCGTTCCAGAAGGGCTAAAAGAAAAAACAATTCAAAAAATTAAAAATAAAAAAACCAGTTATTCGGTTCAAAAAAGCAACAAGAAAATATTTTTTCCTGCAGCATTAAACGAAAATTTGGCTTATATTATAGGAGTCATTTTAGGGGATGGGCATTTACATTCTAATAAAAATAACAAAAAAGGAAATTGGACTATTTGCGTTTATTTTGACAACTATTGCCACATGAAAAAATATAATAAAATTATAAAAAATGAGATTGGAATTAAAGCAAAAATCAATAAAGAAAAGAACTGTTTCAATTGCTATTTTTGTTCAAAAGCAATTCATTGGTTTTTTATGTCCTTTTTTAAATTAGTTAATGGAGCTAAATTTGATAAAATAATAATACCAAAAAGAATTATTGATTCAAAAAACCGAAAAATAATTAATTCCTGCATACAGGGCTTGTTTGATTCAGATGGAACAGTAACAAAAAGATATGCGGGATTTTCAAGCACCAGCAAAAAAATAGTTAATCAAGTGCATTTGATTCTGGAAAAACAAGGAATAAGCCCAAAGAAACATAAGTGGCTCAAAAACAAGAAATATAAAATGCTTTATTCTACAAGAATCGGAAACAAAGAAGGAATTAAAAAATTCCAGAAAAAAATCGGTTTCAGGCATCCGGTAAAAAAGGAAAGGTTAAATACCTTACTTAACTAAAAAATTAACGATAGCCCCATCGTCTAGCGGTCAAAGGAAGTAAGAGGCCCTCTTTATTTTAAGAGCAAATCTTCTTCCTGCCGAAAGGATACGAGCCTCTGGAGCTTGTGGCCGGAGTTCGAATCTCCGTGGGGCTATCAATTCTTTTTAATTAAGCCCTGTAGCCGGTTTTTCAAAAATTTGATAATTTTTTGCATAAGGTTTTTATTTGTCTTGTTTCTTTGTTTTAGTTATACTGGTGGGCAAATGGTTGAAATTTATCCGTTTAAAGGAATTTATTATAATAAGGAAAAAATCAGGAATTTTGATGAAGTTGTTTCTCCTCCATATGATGTTGTAACTAAAGAAGAACGCAATGCTTTTTGGGCAAAGCATCAGAATAATGCAATGCATTTGATTTTAGGGGAAGAAATTCAGGAAAATAAGGAAAAAAATTTGTATGCTGAAGCAGGAAAAAAATTCAATGAATGGATTGAAAAAGGAATTCTGTTAAGGGAAAAAAAGCCTGTTTTATATGTTTATTCACAGGAATTCAAAACCAAAACAGGCGAAATAAAAAAAAGAAAAGGATTAATTGCATTGGTTAAGCTTGAGGAATTTGAAAAAGGAATTATTTTAGGGCATGAAAGGACTTTAACCGGCCCGAAAGAGGACAGATTGAATTTAATGCGTGAAATTAAGGGAAATCTTTCATCAATTTTTACTTTATATTCTGATCCAACTAAAACAACGCAGAAAATAATTGAGAAATACAGTTTAATGCAGCCTTTTTTTGAGGCAAAAGACCATGAAGGAATTTTAAATAAGGCATGGAGAATAACTGATGAAAATGAAATTAAGAAAATTCAAAATGCTTTAAGCGAAAGAAAATTATTTATTGCCGACGGGCATCACCGATATGAAACTGCCTTGAATTATTTTAAGGAAAATCCTGAAGCAGACAAATTTCTCACAGTAATGATTGATACAAATGATTCAGGATTAGTTATTTTTCCGACTCATCGGGTAATTTATGGAATTAAAGAATTTGAGTTAAATGAATTAATTGAAAAAATAAAGGAATTTTTTGAAGTTAATGAAATTAATTCAAAAGAAGAAAAAGAAATAGTTAATGCATTAAATGAAAATAAGGACAGGCATTGTTTTGCATTGTATTCTGAAGGAAAAACTTTTTTATTGAAATTAAAGGAAAAATTAAACTTAACGGATTTAATGCCGGAAATTAAATTAAAAAGCTTAAGGGAATTGGATGTCAGTTTATTGCATGAACTTATTCTGAATAAATGCATGGGAATTTCAAAGGAAATGATTGCAAAAAAAGAGCATATTGATTACATTAAGGATGTAACCAAAACAATTGAAGCAGTTGATTTAAAAAAATTCCAAATTGGTTTTTTAATGAATGCAACCAAAATGTCACAGGTTGAAGAAGTTTGTTTAGCAGGGGAAAGAATGCCTCAAAAATCAACTTATTTTTATCCGAAAATCTTAACCGGAGTAATATTCAATAAAATTGAATGAGGAACCAAAAATGAATGAAAGAATTAAATTATTTATTCCCGGGCCAATAGAAGTAATGGATGATGCATTAATGGCCCAGACAAAGCCAATGATCGGACACAGAAGCAAAGAATTTGAAGCATTATATGCTGATATTCAGCCGAAATTACGGCAATTGCTTTACACCAAAAACAGAATTTATGTTGCGCCATGCACTGGCTCAGGCTGGTGGGAAGGAGTTGCAAGAAATTGCTGTGAAAAAAAAGCATTAGCATGCGTTTTGGGCGCATTCAGCGATAAATGGAGCAAAGTAATCAAATCAAACGGAAAAGAAATGGATAAATACGAGGTTCCGATGGGAAAACATAATCTTCCGGAAGAAATAAGAAAAAGGCTTTCAACAAGAGAATATGATTTGCTTGCATTGGTTCATAATGAAACATCAACAGGAGTAATGAATCCAATAAATGAAATTTCTGAAGTAATGAAAGATTTTCCTGAAGTGATTTTTGCAGTTGATGCTGTTTCTTCAATGAGCGGAGTTAAAATTGAGGCAGACAAATTAGGAATTGATATTTTATTGGCTTCAAGCCAGAAAGCATTTGGATTGCCTCCCGGGCTTTCCGTCTGCATGGCAAGCGATAAGGCACTTGAAAAATCCAAAAAAATGAAAGCAAAAGGATATTATTTTGATTTTGAGGAATGGGAAAAAAGCCATTTAAAAAACCAGACTCCAATGACTTCAGGAATTTCCTTAATGCATGGATTGCAGCATCAGTTGAATAAATTTTTCAAGGAAGGCTTGGAAAAAAGATTTCGAAGGCATATTGAAATGGCTGAATTCACCCAAACATGGGGCAAAAAGAATTTTGATTTGTTTGCAGAGCCAGGATTTGAATCAATTACCTTAACAACAATCACAAACACAAAAGGAATAAATGTTGCCGGCTTAAACAAAGAGCTTGAAGAAAAATACAAAATGACTTTATCAAACGGATATGGAGATTTAAAGGAAAAAACTTTCAGGATAGCGCATATGGGAGATTACACTGTTAAAGACATAAAGGAATTAACTGATGCAATTGAAGAAATATTAAAGTTATGAAAAAAATAATTAGGAATATAAGTAAATGAAGATAAAACCATAAAAATTAATTATGAAGGTGAATGAATGAAGATATTGATTTCAGATAAAATTGCAGCAAAAGGAGTCCAGTATCTGAAAGAACAGGGGTTTGAAGTCGAAGAAAGCTTTGATTTAAGTGAAGAAAAATTATGCGAAAAAATAAATGAATTTGACGCATTAATTGTAAGAAGCGCAACAAAAGCAACAAGAAAAGTAATTGAGGCAGGAGAAAAATTAAAAGTAATCGGCAGGGCAGGGGCAGGAACCGACAACATTGACAAAGAAGCGGCAAAAGAAAAAGGAATCAAGGTATTGAATACGCCTACTGGAAATTCTTTAAGCGTTGCAGAGCATGCATTGGGATTGACTCTTGCATTATTAAGGCATATTCCTGAAGGAACCATGAGTTTACGCGAAGGAAGATGGGAAAAAAACAGGTTAAACGGCAGGGAATTAACAGGCAAAACAGTTGCAATAATCGGCGGAGGAAACATCGGGTCAAGGCTTGCAAAATTATTAATTCCATTCAAAACAAATACATTAATTGTTGATCCTTTTGAACTGCCAAAAGAAAAATTAAATGAATTGAATGCTTCACAGGTTTCATTAAATGAAGCGCTGGAAAAAGCGGAAATAATTTCAGTTCATGTGCCTTTAATGAATGAAACAAAAAACATGTTTTCAGAAAAAGAATTTTCCAAAATGAACGGAACTTACTTAATCAATGCCGCAAGAGGAGGCATTGTGAATGAAAAGGATTTATTGAATGCACTGAATTCAGGAAAAGTTGCAGGGGCCGCACTGGATGTGTTTGAATCAGAACCTAATCCAAATCCGGAATTATTGCAGAATAAAAAAATAATTTTCACTCCGCATATTGCTTCGGCAACAAAGGAAGCGCAGGACAGGTGCGGGGAAGAAATCGCGGAATTTGTTTCAAAAGCACTTAAAAAAGAATAAAACCAGTGATTTAAAAAAAACCAGTTTTTCGATACTTTTTTATTTAATAATACTTTATTCATTTAAGCAATAAGTGATAAAAATGGGAATAACTGATTTTGTCGGCGGATTTTTCGGAAAAAAAGAAAAGGATAAAACTGAAGAAACAAAAAAAGAACCAGAAACTGAATCCAAGTATTCAGAAAGAGAATGCGCTTTATGCGGAGGGCTTGAAGCAGACAAAAAATGGGCAGGGCAGTACTGGCACAAGAAATGCATGAGGTCGAGCAAGAAGGCTGCACGAAAAATGGTCTGATTTTGCACTGGAAGCCTGCCCCTCCAAAACCAAATATAAAGGGAAAAAACTATTCTTTTTCCAAAGAAAAACAATTATCTTTAAATAACCTTCAATGCTAATTAAATAAGTTCAATTATTGGGCGGGAATTACATGTTTGGAGAACTTTTTAATATTTTTTTGCAGAGAAAATCAATGAAGGAACTTGTTTCTGAAAATACTTCTTTTGGAAAGGCAATTTCAAGGTATTTGGCAATAACAATTCTTGGAACAATTGTTTATTTTCTGATTTCACTTGTTGGGGGAATCCTTCAAGCAGTAATTTACGGAAACCTTTCAATACTTTTATTCAGCTTTCTTGGAATGCTGATTAATGCAATATTGTTTCCGATTTCCCTTATTGCAGGATTTGTAATTCTTTATGTTCTTGGAGCAGTTGTTTTTGCCTTGGCAAGGCTGTTGGGAGGAAAAGGCGGATTCATCCAGTTCATGAATAATCTTTTAATGATTATATCCGCGGCAGGGCTTGTTTCACTGGCTTTAACTGTTGTCTGGACAGTTCTCAGCGTAATTCCATATATCGGGTTTGTGTTCGGAATTATTGGGCTGGCGACATCGCTTGCAATTGCAATTTATGTTCTTTACATGTATATCAAAATTGTTTCAGTTTACTTTGATATTTCAATGATGAAAGCATTCATTGCATGGTTTGTTCCGTTAATACTGCTGTTAATAATTCTGGCAGTCCTGTTCATTATTTATCTTTTGGTTTTCAGCCTTGCGGCAGTAACGGCATTACTGGGTTCATTTGCACCAATGGCTATAACAGGAGCCTAATGCTCCTTTCTCTTTTTATTTTTGCTTTCTAATTCTAAAATTTCTTTTTGCTTTTTAACTTTAAATTTTCTTTTTGCAAACTTCCCATTCAAAGCAAGCTTTGAAGGGCGCATTCAAGTTTACTTGAATCGCGTTTCTTTTTGTAAAAGAAAAAGTTTATTTTGAAAAGGAACCAAAAACAGCGTTCAATGACTGAAATGCTTTTTTTAAATCAATGGAATTGATTACAATTGAAGCGGTTCTTTGACCTGCATTAAAGGAGTTCTTGTTAAATGAAAAAACTTCTTCATCAACAAATAAGGGAATTTCTTTTTCATGCATTAAAGGAGGAACGCTTCCGGTAATGCAGCCTGTTTCATTAATTGTTTCTTCAGGAGAAGCCAGAGTAAGCGAGCCTTTTCCAAACAATTTCGATAATTTTTTTGCATCAACTTTTTTATGCGCAGGAACATTTACAACACAATAAAAAAACGGCTCTGTTCTTGTTTTGAAAAGCATTGATTTCACGCCTTCCTCTAACGGAGTGTTTCTTACTTTTGCTGCCTGTTCGCTGGTTAAAACAGGCTCATGCTTTAATATTTTGAAATCGCAATTCAAACCAGTGAATAAACTGATAATTTTTTGCGTTTCTTTTTCACCCAAAAAAAATCACTTTCTAAATTAACCAAATATTTAAGCGCTTAATTTCTTAATCAAAGCAGGAATTTCATGAAGCAAATCAGATGCAATAAATGAATGCCCTTTTTTCTTCAGTTGATTATCCCCTGCCAAGCCATTAATGAATGCTGCTGCACAGGCGCTTTTGAACAAGTCCCTGCTTAAAGCAGTCAAGCCAGCACATAATCCTGCAAGGACATCCCCTGTTCCCCCCACGGTCATTCCGGGATTGCCTGTTTTATTCAATGAAATATTTTCCCCGTCAGAAATTATGTCAATTTTTCCTTTCAATAAAATAATGCATTTATGTTTTTTTGCCAGTTCCTTCACTGTCTGAATTCTTTTATTTAAATTAAATTTTTCTTCAAACAGGGTTTTTCCTGAAAAAATCTCAAACTCGGTTTTATGAGGGGTGAGCAATACCTTTCCGTTGAATTTCATTCCCTTAACTGCCTTAATTGCATCAGCATCCAGAATTAATGGAATTCTTTCACGCATTAATTTCTTTACAATTCTTTGAATCAAATGCTGAGTGTCTTTGTTCAAACCCATTCCAGGCCCAATTAAAACTGCATCAAATGATTTTGCAACAAAAAAAAGCATTTTCAAGTGCTTGGAGGAAAGATTTTTTCCTGAAAATTTTTTCACAATAATGTCAGGAGAAAAAGAATTAATTATGAATCCAGCTTTTTCCGGAGCAGCAACAGTAACAATATCAACCCCGCTTCTTAAAGCAGCCAATGCAGCCATTGCACTTAATGCAGGAGCACCAATAAAATCATTGCTTCCTCCAATAACTAAAACTTTTCCATTCTGTCCCTTAAATGAATCAGGACTTCTTTTTGGGATGAAATTTTTGAATGAATTTAATGAAATTTCATTCATTTAAATTCCTCTTTCAGTAAGTTATTCATTTCTTTTTTAATTAATTCAGATATTTCTTTTCCGTCCATTTTTCCTTTTAATTCCTTCATTGCCTCGCCCATTAATGCACTGAATGCATGGATTCCTTTTTCTTTAATTAAGGGTTTGTTTTTCTGAACTATTTCTTCAATGATTTTTTTTCCTTCTTCTTTTGAAGTCATTGAAACTCCTGCTGATTCATTTAATTCATTTAATGAATTAAAAGGATTTTTAGATAATTCTCCAAGCATTTTTGGAACTGATTCCCTAGTTAATTTTTTTTCATTTAATGCATTAAAAACCAATTCAATTGATTCATTTGAAAGCAATTCAATTGGATAACCATTTCGTTTAAGAGAAGGCAATTCATCCAATAAAATAGTTGCAACAAGAGTTGCATTAAATCCTTTTCCAATCAATTCTTCAAAAAAACGCGCATAATTACTTAACTTCATTTGATTAGCTAATTTCTCACTTAAATTAAATTTCTTTGAATAAAGTTCAAATCTTTCCTTTTCAGTTAAAGGCAAATGCTTTTTTAAATTCAATAATTCATTTTCATTAACTTTAATCGGCAATAAATCAGTTTCAGGATACATTCTTGCAGCAGAAGCAATTGGACGCATGTATTCACTTGTTCCTTCAGGCAAAGCATTTCTTGTTTCACTTGGAATTTTTTCCAAAGCAATAATGCATCTATCCAAAACAATTTTCAGTGCATTAACTGCTTTTTCTTTTTCTCCTGAAACCAAAACAAAAGCATCTTCTTTTGAACAAAAAAGCAATGAATTAACTTCATTAATTTCTTTTTCACTTATTCCATAAGCAGGCAATTCATCACTATGAAGCAATCCTTTCAAACCAGTTCTGATTTTTACATAATTAGATAATTCGGTTCCAAATCTTTTTTTTGGCTGCAATTCTTTTCCAATTAATGCATGCATTTTCTTTAATTTCAAACCAAAAACATTTTTTTCTTTCAAAAACTTGCATTCAGAATTAATAAATACTCTACTTAAATCAATTATTTCTTCTTTTCTTAAATCTTCTTTTTTAATTCCTCTTAAATTCATTTCATTCATTAATTCAATTAAATTCATTTGTCTTTGAATTTCTAATTCAACCAATTTATCCATTAATTCCAGTTCCTGCACGCCCTTTAATTCAACCCTTGCACCGCCTTCAATTGAAATATTCAAATCCTGCCTGACGCTTCCCAAACCTCTTCTTGCATAACCAGTGCGCCTGAACATTGAACCAATTTCTTTTGCAACTTTTTTTGCTTCTTCAGGGGAGGTTATGTCAGGAGCAGTAGTAAATTCAATTAAAGGAATTCCTAATCTATCCAAGCCATAAATTATTTCATTTTCATTTTTCTCAATTATTCTAGAAGCATCCTCTTCCAATACAAGCAAATCAACATTGATTTTTTTTCCTTCAACTTCAAAAAAACCATTTCTTGCAACAAGCATAGTTCTCTGAAAACCACCAGTATTAGAACCATCAATAACTATTTTTCTCATTGGTACAAGTTCCTGAAAAATTTCTGCATTAACCATTAAAGCAATTTCATAAATTGTTTGTAATGCCAAAGAATTAATTTCATGGGGAGGCTCTGAATCAGATTCAACTAAACAACAAGCATTATCAAACCAATAATAAACAAATGTCTTTGATTTTTTTGCTTCCTCTAAAGCAGCAGCATCAACTGCATTCATTTCAGAAGCAGTAGCACGAAGTTTTCTTTTAAAAACAAAGTCCGGATTCGCTGTTTCATTTAAAATGCATGGGCAGGAACAGAAAAGTTTTCCAGTATTAAGCTGCTGATGTACTTCTAAACCAACTTTCAATCCAAGTTTTTCATAATCCATAAATAATACACTTCAAACTTCACATTAATTAAATAACAAATTCTTTTAATCTTTTAATTCCCTCTTTCAGCATATTTCTTTTTATAAATCAAAAACAAACCTGCAGCCATAATTGAAGTTATTCCAGTTAAAATAAACGGCCAATTATAGCCATAAATGCCTCCAATAGTGGAAAAAACCACTGCCCCGATTAATTCGCCTAAAACTGTTACAGTCATTATTAATGAGGCATTTCCTGCAAGGCGCTTAAAATCAAATGACCTGAAAATCCAGAAAATCAACCCGATTTCAACCATGCCGTCAGCAAATTCATGAATTACACGCATTAAAAAAGAAAACTCTATCGGATTAAAAGTCATCAGAATATGGGTTAAACCAGAAAGAAGCACGCCGACAGCAAAAAGACTTAAAAAATCAATTTTTTTTGCATCAACTTTTTTGCCGAAATAATACGCAGAAAAACCCAAAAAAGGCAAAGGCAAAGCCATATACAAACCCATCTGAAAAAAATCAAGATTAAAAAATTCCTGTAAAAACAATCCATAAGAAGTGCTTTCCGCACCCCAATGCAAAGTAAACAAAAACAGGATAAGAGAAAAGAAAAGAATGTTCTTTTTTAGGAAGTCATCCTTGTACTGGAAAACTTTTACATCAGAAGATTTAATGTCCTTAAAAAAGAAAAGGAAAAAAATCAATAAAATGAAAAGAAATGAAACACCCTGCAGAACCAAATTAAATTCAAAAACAGGGACAAGAACTGAAACAACTAAAACCCCGCAAAAAACTCCAAGCATTACAACCAATTTGTATAAGCCCATTGTATTGCCTTCTTTCCCTTGAGGAGAAGACTTCAAAAAATAATTCCTCAAAGAATTGGTTCCAACCTTTAAACCAATTCCCCCAAAAAGAAACAAAGCAAAAAAAGCAATAAACCCTGAAAAAAAAGTTATTCCAGAATAAAACGCACTCAACAAAATAAAACTTAAAAGCAAAGGTTTCTTGACTGATTTCTTGTCATTAACAAACCCGCTTGGAAAAAAAGCAATAAATGCGGCAACAGAACTCAAGCCAACAAGCAGGCCTATCTCAAAGCCAGTAAAATTCAGTTCAGCCAGATAAATTGGAATAAAGAAAAACGAAACTCTTGAAGCAAAAAAAAACAGAAAAACCAATAAAAAAAGCATTAAATCATTTTTCAATCAAAACACCTTCTGTTTTTATTCTTTAAACCCCATTCAAAAAACCATGTTCTTTTTCTTCAATTTTTTTCTTTTTGCTTTTTCAAAAAACAATTTAGGAAAACTTTTAACAATTGAATCCTTCATTTTAAAGCCAAGCTTTTCTGCAATTAAAGTAATTGATTTTTTTTCGCCTTCAATTTCAATCCAAAAACCAATTACAGGGAGTTCAGCTAAATCAAGTACTGCATTTTTCAGTTTAAACACTTTTTTCTTTTTTTGATAAATGAATTTTTCCTTTAAACCCATTTCATTTAATTCTTTTTTTAATTTAACAAAAGAATTTACTTTAAATTCAATTTCAGTTCTTTCTTTGAAAATCGAAGATTTCAAAGGGCCCTTAAAACACAAATAAATTTCTTTATTCATTTTTCTTAAACGAACAACACAATCGCTTTTAGAAACTGCTTTATTTTCAGAATCAAATAAATGATTTGATTCACTAAAAGAACCAATTTTTTTTGCCTTCAAATCTTTAAGTTTTTTTTCTAATTCATTTAATTCTTTTCTTGAATTTAATTTAAATTTTAATTCAATTTCATTCATTTAAAAACCTCCGAGGTTTTTAAAGCTTTAAATTGTTCACAATTTAAATTCATTTAATCACTTAACTTTAATTTAACCATTTTAGCAGAACCAATAAAATAAAACTCAACCTTATCAGTCAAATAATGGCTTAAATACCTTGAAACCAATGATTTATCCAAATCAGTGCTTCGAGCAATTTCACGAACCCAAACACCTTGAGGATGGAATTTAAGGAATTTTAAGAGGGTTTTGAGTTTCTTTAAATCAGGTCCTTTTGAAGGCATATAAAGTTTAAGACAGTTGTCTTTTTAAATTATTCTGGTGCAAATTCCTTTGAAATCCTTGCATTAAATTCCCCTGCAATATTTTCAAGTAACATTTCTTTTGCTTTTTTTGAATAATTACCTAAAAGCCATGCAAGTTTAATATAAGCTGTTTCGGAAAGCATGTCATCAGAAAAAATTATTCCTATTTCTTTTAATCTTCTTAAATTAGTGTAAACCTGTGAACTTGTCCTGCCATAAATGCATTGAGTAGCCATTACAACAATTGTCCCTGATTTAATTAATTTCTTTAATGCCTCATAATTTGGCAAATTTTCTTTTATATTAGTTGGAGCATGACCAAAAGCAGTTCCCTCTAAAACCAATCCATTAAATTTATTTTTTCTGTAAAAATCAAATTCTTCAGGATACATATTTGGCCTGATTTTAAGGATTGCAACTTTTTCTCCAAACTTATTTTTTAATTCCAATTTGTTTGAAGAAGATTTTTTTGAATAATCTTTTTTCAGATACCCGATTTTTTTTTCAGCATAATTCACCCTTGCAATCGGCAGATCATTTATTGCTTTAAACGCATCTCTTCTTGAAGTATGCATTTTACGCGTTTTTGTTCCAGGCAAAATTAATGCATTGCCGTCATTGATATTTTCATGCATGCATATTCCCACTCCGCAAAAATCGGTTTTTGAAATAAAATAAGCTGCATTCAATAAATTTTCAGCCGCATCAGTGCTTGGCCTGTCAGTTGAACGCTGTGAACCTACAATCAAAACAGGAATATTTAATCCCTGCAATGCAAAACTTAATGCAGCAGAAGTATAAGCCAATGTATCTGTTCCATGCCCGATAATTATTCCTGAATAATTTTTGCTTTCATCAAACACCGCTTTTGAAATTTTTGTGTAATAGCTGAAAGTCATGTCTTCTGACATTATGTTTGAAACTTTTTTTGTTTCAACCTGCGCAATTTCAGTTATTTCAGGAATTAATTTAATCAAATCCTCCGGCTCATATGAGGCAATTACCCCGCCCAAAGAATAATCAACTTTTGATGCAATTGTTCCGCCTGTATGCATTACCAATATTTTCGGCAGTCCCTTATTTGAAGAAAGATTTATTTTTGACTTTTCGGTGCTTTTTTTTCCGGAAGAAATTTTTTTAATTTTCAATTCATTTAATTCAGCAAATCCTGCATTGTAGCCATTATCAAACTTTAAATTAATTGAATTTGAAATTGAGGGAATTATTGTCCCGACAGATTTTTTTTCTTTTGATTCAATTTCAACCCTGTCTCCCGCGGAAACCTTGTGCTTTTTTAAAAATTGCTCAGAATCCATTTAAATCAATACAAATAGGAAAGAATGCTTTAAATTCTTTTTTCTTTAAAACAATTAAGCCATATTTGCGAAGCAAGCACTGCTGAAAGCATTGCACACATGCCAACAAAGTGAGCCGTTGATTTAAATTCTTTTTTGCTCTAATAAAATCGGTTGAGGGCAAAAAAATGGAAAAAAGCATTACATTAGAACAGCACTTAAAAGACGCCGATTCAGGCATTAAAGAACTGATTTTACTGATTGCAAAAAATTCAAGAAAAATCAATAAGGCATTTGAAACACAATATGGCTATACCTGCACTAAAAACTCTTACGGAGAAACACAGATTGCATTGGACAAGTATGCAGACCAACTGCTGATTAAAGAGTTTGAAAAATCAAAATTAGTAAGAACAGTTGCTTCAGAAGAACAGGATGAAATAATTGAAATAATCAAGACAAAAGGCGAATTCGGCATTACTCTGGATCCATTGGATGGTTCAGGCTGCATTAACACAAATCTTTCAGTCGGAACAATTGCAGGAATATTTAATGAAGGAAATGTAATGGAAAAAGGAAATAAAATGGATGCAGCCTGTTATGTTTTGTATGGCCCAATTACTTCATTTGTTTACTCTGCAAAAAATGGATTACATGAATTTTTAATGAATTCAAAAGGAAAATTTATTCTAAAAAAAGAAAACATACTTATTCCTGAAGGAAAAATTTATTCACCTGGAGGATTAAGAAAAGATTATTTTCCTAAACACAAAAAATTAATTGAAGAATTAGAAAAAGAAGGATTCAAATTAAGATTTTCTGGTTCATTTGCTGCTGATTTTAATCAAATACTTTATTATGGCGGAATTTTTACTTATCCTGCAGTAAAAACTCAACCTCAAGGAAAACTTCGTTTATTATTTGAAGCAAATCCAATGAGTTTTTTAATTAAAGAAGCAGGAGGAGATTCTTCAAATGGTTATGAAAAAATTCTGAATATAAAACCTGAAGCATTAAATCAAAGAACTCCTTTATATCTTGGAACAAAAAAATTAATTAAAAAAACTGAAAAAATTTTTAGGAGGAATAACAAATGAAATTTGAACCAATTTCATCTCATTATATGTTTGAAGCATTAGCTGATGAGCCATGCATTATTATGGCCTGCAATACCAGAACAACTGTTGGAATAGTTAAAGGGATTTTCCGTGCGGCAAAAGAAATGAATGCAGCAGTAATAATGGAGCTTGCGAAAAGCGAATGCAACTTAGAATACGGATATACAGGAATGACTCCTTCAATGTATGCATTTCAAACAATGGAATTAGCCAAAGAAACTGAATGGGATATCTGGGCGCTTCATGCAGACCATATTGGAGTAAAAAAAGGCACGCCTGAAGAACTTAAAGAAATAAAGAGATTAATTCAAGCCCAAATTGATGCAGGATTCACTTCTTTTGCAATTGATGCAAGCCATTTATTCAATGAAAAAGGCAAAAACCCGAGAGAAGAACTGGCTGAAAACATCCGATGCACAATTGAATTGGCAAAATTCATTGAATCAAAAAAAGGAAAAAATAATTTCGGCTTGGAAGTTGAAGTAGGGGAAATCGGAAAAAAGGACGAGCATGGGCGCGTGCTTACAATGCCAGAAGAAGCAGTTGAATTCATTGCTGCTTTAAAAGAAGCAGGAATTGAACCTCATGCACTGGCAATAGCGAATGGTTCAGTCCATGGAAATACTTATGATGCAAACGGAAAACCAATGCCACAGTCATCAATTGATATTCCTCAAACAATTAAGGTAGCAGAAGCATTGGCAGGAATTGGTTCAAAAGTAAGAATTGCCCAGCATGGAATTACCGGAACCCCTTTGGAATTCATTGAAAAATATTTTCCAAAAAAATCAATAATTAAAGGAAATGTAGGAACTGAATGGCAGAATGTTGTCTGGAAAGTGCTGAAAAAAAAAGAACCAATGCTTTGGAAAGAAATTAATTTCTGGATTCAGGACAATTACTCTGAAGAAGCAAAGAAAAAAGGAATTAATTCCAAAGAACAGTTAATGGGAACTTATTCAAAAAACGCATTCAAGCCATTCTATGAAAAAATCCATTCACTTCCGGAAAGAACAAAATATGCAATTGAAGAAGAAGCATACAAAACCGCGCTGGAATTCTTTAAGGCATTCAATGCAAAAAACTCAGCGGAAAAAACAAGAGAATACATGAAAAAGAAATAAAAAAACAAAAACCCAATTCATTTTTGTTTTTTCTTTAATTTTTGCCAAAAACCGCCAATCAGAGACTGGCAATATATCAATTAAATCAATTTTTGACTAATGCAAATTCCATTAAATCAGCCAATTAAAAAATTGGCAGAATTTACCTGCGTTAAATTCCTTGCATTTACTTTTTTATTTCTTTTATTTTTCTAGAATAAAATTCAAATAATTCCATTGTTTTTTGTTTTTCAATTCCTTCAATTATTTTTATTTTTACTTTTCCCAACAAATTCATTTTTTTATTTGAAATTTTCAATTCATTAAACCCTGCTTTTTTTGCATCAGTTATTCCTGCCCCAAAAACAATTTTTTTAATTCCTGCCCAATGAATTGCACTAAAACACATAGGGCAGGGTTCACAAGTTGAAAACAAAACACATTTTTTCCAGTCTTTTTCTTTTAATTTTTTTGATGCGATTGAAATGCAGTTGATTTCCGCATGCATTACAGGATTATTCGTTGAATTCACTAGGTTATGCGCTTTTGCAACCAGCTTTTCATTCAAGTAAATCGCGCTTCCGAACGGGCGCTCGCCTTTCTTTAAACCTTTCCGGCAAATGCTTATTGCTTCATTCATTCCTTTTTCTAATTTTTTTGAATTCATTGCAATCCCTTATTTCAGTCAATTCCCTGAAAAAACTAATTCATTAACCAATAAAACCTTTTCCTTTCAAGAATTTCTGCATGAAGCTTTGCGCCTTGTTTTCCGGAGGAAAGGACTCCACTTACGCAGTTTATTTAATTGAAAACCGCGGTTATGAAGTTGACTGCCTGCTTTCAGTTAAAGGAATAAAGGATTCCTACATGTACCATTATCCTAATATTGAATTAACTGAACTGCTTGCGAAAGCAATGAAAAAAAAAACATTACTTTATTGAAACAAATAAAGGAAAAGAAGAGGAATTAGAGCCATTAAAAAAAATGCTTGAAAAAATCAAAAAAGAAAGAAAAATTGAAGGAATCATCACAGGGGCAATTGCATCAAATTACCAGAAAGAAAGAATTGAAAAAATATGCAATGAACTGAATTTGAAATGCTTTAATCCTTTATGGGAAATGAACCAGATAAAATTGCTTCATGAATTAGTGGAAAATGATTTCAAAATAATGATTGTCGGTTTTGCTTCGGCGGGATTTGATGAATCATGGCTGGGAAAAATAATTAATGAAAAAACAATTAAAGAACTTGAAGCGCTTGAAAAAAAATTCCAAATAAATCCCGCAGGAGAAGGCGGTGAACTGGAATCGCTTGTAATTGACTGCCCTTTATTTGAAAAAAAGCTTGAAATAACCAAGGCAGAAAAAGAAGTCCATGGACTGCAGGGAGAACTGAAAATAATCAAAGCAGAATTAAAGAAAAAGAAATGAATTATTAAAAATAATCAAGGCAGGATTAAAGAAAAAGAAATAACAAACAAAAATTAATTAACAAAAAACAAAAAAAAAATTAAATTGGCTTTATTCCTTTTGATTCCTCGTTTGAAATTGATTCAAACACATAATCAGGATTGAATTCCTTGCATGCATCCATGCATTCAAATGCAAAATTGCAGTTTTTGCAGAAGCAAGCCACAATATTCTGGTCAGAGACAATTCTTTCCACGGAATTAATTACTTTGCAGTCTTTTGATAAAGCACTCAATTTTGTGCTGAAGGAAATTGTTTTCTTTTCATAGCCTGCTTCAGGGCAGAAAACCCCTAATTCAACGAAAAACTTTCCTTCATCCGCCAGCGCAAGTTCAATTGAATGGGTTTTTTTCTCCCCTTTCCCGACATTGCCGAGGTAAATTGTTTTTTTGGGAAAGTATTCTTCAGCTGTTTTAATCCCTTGTTTGGTTGCTTCAATTGAAACAGCCAAATCTGCACTGCAGTCCAATGCATTCAAATCCCCTGAATCAGCGAAAGAAAAATTAATTTTCACATTTTCTTGATCCAAATCAAATAATTCCTTTTCTGTTTCAAATGAAACCAGCCTTATCTGTGCAGGTAATTGGCCGAAAAAAACCATGCATTCGTTTAAAGAAAACCTTGTAATGCATCTGAAGCTTACTGAAAAATCCTGCGGCTTAATTGTCTGCAAAAAAGTGGAATCAACCTTGATTTTATCGACAGTGCAGTTATTTGGCTTATTGCACCGGAAAGTAACTGTTCTTTTGTCTGAATTCAGAATTTTGCTTTCCAAAGAAATGCCGTCCTCCAGGAAAATCTTTTTTGATAAAACCATTCCAGGCTTTGCTTCAGCCGCATTAAGCTGTAATTTTAATTCATCAACAAGCTTTTCTGACTTGAAAAAAAACAGCTGCATTATGATAAAAACAACCGCCAGAAAAACTACTGCATACACCAGCAATCGGAAAGGAGAATATTCCATTTAATTCCGCCCCCCAAAAAAAGCCTTTGCTTCCCATTTCAAAAGCCTCTTGATAATATATCCTGCAACAAAAACCAGAATAAAAATCAAAGCAAAATTTTCCCATTCCCCAACCATGAAAAAATAATTCTTGAATGAATCAGACCACAAATAAATCTGAACAATAAAGTAAACGACAAAAGCAACTGACAGAACAAGAATTATTAATTTAATCCATTCAATTGTGCCCTGCCTCATTCAAATCACTTCAGTTAATTTTAATTGGTTTTACAATTATTTAATTGTTTTTATTGTACAGTTTATTTACTTGTTTTTATTGTACAGCGAAACCAGTTCATTTTCGGTTGTTGCATCCCTTGCATCCTTGTCCTGCCTGAATGCAATCATTCTTGGAAACCTCAATGCAAGGCCTCCTTTTTCTGTCCTTGCAGCCATATGCACAGGAGACAAAGTTATTTCATCACTTACAACTTCAATGACATATTTCGGCTCAACCCAGCAGTCAGGCTTTAATTCAGATTCAACATTCAAAGGCTTTTCTTTCAGGGAAATTTTTGAAAGCATTTCTTCCAGTTCAGTTAACTGCTGTTCGGAAATCCCTGTGCCGATTTTTGCAACTGACTTGAATGAATCGCTTACTTCATCATAAACCGCGCACAATAATGCCCCTACCCCGAACTGCGTGCGCTTGCCTTTTCCCTTAAAATAACCGATTACAGCCAAATCCATTGAATCAGTTAATTCGCCTTTATAGCTTTTCTTTAATTTAATCCAGGCAAACTTTCTTGCCCCTGCAATGTATTTTGCATTCAAATCCTTTGCAATAATTCCTTCCAAACTTTTCCTGACTGAATCATTGAAAAATTCCTCCAGTTCTTTTGCATCACTGGTTTGAATTAATTCAGTCAGCCTGATTCTTTTTCCTTTTCCTGCAACTGATTCAAGAATTTTTCTCCTTTCAATAAACGGCAGGGACATTAAATTTTTTCCGTTTACGGACATTACATCAAACAAAAACAAGGTCAAAGGAAATTCCTCTGCCTTTTCCTTTATGCCGTATTTTCTTTTTCTCTGCATTGTTACCTGAAAAGGATAAAATTTGTTTTCTTTTTCATTAAAAGCCAGTGCTTCCCCTTCAAAAATTCCTTTTTCTGCAGTGATTTCTTTTTTAATCCCTTCAATTAATTCAGGAAACATTTCAGTCATTTCCTCCTGTTTTCTGGAAAAAATAATTACCCGGTCTTTGTCCTTATGCACCTGCAGCCTAAAGCCGTCATATTTCCTTTCCACCGCGCATTTCCCGATTTTTTCAATTATTTTTTCGCTTGAAGGAAGCCTTTCAGCAAGGGTGGGGCGGATCGGAATACCAGGAGTGATTTTAATTTCATTCAATCCCTTCAACTTTTTTTCCTTTAATTTTTCCGCAATAAAACCCAAATCAGAATAAATATTGTATTTTTCCTCAATCATTTCCCTTACTTTCTGCTTTACCCTTAAATCCTTTTCAATTTTTCTTTTATTGTCTTTTTTTTCCTTTAAATTTTCAGTTATTTTCTTCAGTTCTTTTTTTGAATTTTTTTCAAAATCCTTTGAATAAATTAATGCCAATGCATCCATTATTGTCGGATCCCCTATTCCCAAACGATTTTTGCCTAAAACAATTCTTGCAATAAATTTTGCTTCAGCCGGAGAAGCTGAATTAATTAATTCCGCCAATAATTTCAGTTTCACTTCCTGGCTTCCATATCCTTCTGCCAGGGAAATTTTTTCCAGATTCAGAAAAACCTTTTCCAATGAAAGCTTCTGGGAAAACAAAGCCTGCTGAATCTTTTTTTTTGAAAGCTCTTCAATTGTTTCCCCTAAATCCCCTTTGTCCAAAAACATTTTTTTTATTTTTTCCTTTGAATATCCTGTTGCCTTAAAAATTGCATCAATAACCAGATTTTCCCCCAAACCTAATTCCAGTCCCTTGAATTCAGGCCCTAATTTTGCCTGGCTTAAATAAATTACTTTAGCAATATCCTTTGATGAAACCTTTTCCAATAACTCGGCATAAATTAAAGTCATTTCCAGACGCGAAGAAGCAGTCTCAATTTTCTGGAAATACTCCGACAAAACACTGAAATCCATGAAATACTTAATGATGTTTTTAATTAAAAAGGTTCTTTTTTAAAAGTAACAGACAAAAAATACTAATAATGGGGCTGTAGTCTAGCCTGGTTAGGATTCAAGCTTTGGGAGCTTGCGGCCCCGGTTCAAATCCGGGCAGCCCCATGCAATCATCAAGATTTAAATTCTCATTCAATGTTAATTAATCATGGACGGATTTATTGTTTCAGGATTATTGTTTTCCGCAAGCATTTTATTCTATTTCTTTAAAAAGAAAAACCACTGGTTTTCAAAAATTGTTTTTCCAATAGCAATCCTGCTGATTATTCCATTGGACAGATTAAGCGGGCGGGAAATTGTGCTAATCACTGCAGCAGCAGTAATCAGCTTGTTTGCGTCATTTTCAAAAACAGGAATGCAGAAACAGGTTTCCAGAGAACAGGAATATATCCCTCCAATTGAAGAAAATTATTCTGAAGAAGAAACAGAAGAAAATGATGAAAAAGAAACAGAAGAAACCCAATAAAAAAAAAGCCTTGTTTTTTAAAACTAATTCAGATAAATTATTTTTGAAGGGGGAGTAGTTTAGCCTGGTTATGACCCACGCTCGGGGAGCGTGGAACCCGAGTTCAAATCTCGGCTCTCCCAAACCCTAATTTTAAATAAGTTTGTAATGGATATTTTTATGTGAGTTAATGGAAGAAAAAAAACAAACCCTTGGATTGACCGTGAAAAAAGAACAGGACTTCAGCGAATGGTATAATCAGGTTGCATTGAAATCTGAACTCGCTGATTACGGGCCGATAAAAGGATTCATGGTTATCAGGCCAAGAGCTTATGCAGTATGGGAAAAAATTCAGGAAGAATTCAATAAAGTAATTAATGAAAAAAAAGTTTCAAATGCATATTTTCCTTTATTGATTCCAAAAAGCTTTTTTGAAAAAGAAAAAGAACATGCAGAAGGATTTGAACCTGAACTTGCATGGATTGAAAAAAACGAATTAAATGCGGAAGAAGAAAGAGTAGCCATAAGGCCGACAAGCGAAACAATAATGTATGATTCTTATTCAAAATGGATCCGCTCCTGGAGGGACCTTCCTTTAAGAATCAACCAATGGTGCAATGTATTAAGATGGGAAGTGAAGCAGACCAAATTATTCCTGCGCACAAGGGAATTTTTATGGCAGGAAGGGCACTGCGTTTATGAAACAGAAAAAGAATGCATTAAAGAAGCATTAATGTTTCTGGATGAATACAAAAAATTAATTGAAAATCATTTAGCAATTCCAGTTATTACTGGAGAAAAAACTCCTGCTGAAAGATTTGCAGGAGCAAAGCAGACATTTACTTTGGAAGCATTAATGCCTGACGGAAAGGCGCTTCAAATGGGAACTTCGCATAATTTAGCGCAGAATTTTTCAAAATCATTTAACCTGAAATTCAATAACCAGAACAAGGAAGAAGAATTTGCATGGCAGAATTCATGGGGCATTTCAACCCGCCTGATTGGCGCGGTTTTAATGGTTCATGGAGACAACAAAGGATTGGTATTGCCTCCGAAAATCGCAAAAGAAAAATGCGTTATTGTCCCGATTTTATTTGACAAATCAAAAGAAAAAATATTAAATAAAGCAAATGAACTAAACAAAGAATTAAAAGAATTCAATTGCTTTGTTGATGACAGAGACAATTATTCAGCAGGATTCAAATTCAATGAATGGGAACTGAAGGGAATTCCTTTAAGGATTGAATTAGGGCCGAAGGATTTGGAAAAAAACCAATGTGTTTTGATTAGAAGAGATAATGGAAACAAAAAAAATATTGCATTAAAAGACACAAAAAAAGAAATCGGAAAAGAACTTGAATTAATGCAGAAAGACATGCTTGAAAAGGCAAAAAAATTCCTGAAAGAAAACACAGTGAAAGCAGAGAACTGGAAGGACTTTGAAAAAGCAATCAAGGAAAGAAAAATGACTGAATGCTTTTTTTGCTTAAATGAAGAATGCGAAAAAGAAATCCAGGAAAAAACAACCGCAACATCAAGATGCATTCCATTTGAATCAAAAGAAAAAGGAAAATGCATTAAATGCGGAAAAGAAGCAGTAAAAGTTATTTTTGCAAAAGCTTACTGAAAGAATTTATTTGGCTCAGATTAGTTAACTCAAATTACTCAATCCAAATTATTACTCAATCCAAATTATTACTCAATCCAAATTATTACTCAATCCAAATTATTACTCAATCCAAATTATTACTCAATCCAAATTATTACTCAATCCAAATTATTACTCAATTCAAATTATTACTCAATTCAAATTATTACTCAATTCAAATATTCTTCTTCCCCGAGTTCTTTTGCATAAATTTCCACCGGTTCGCCGTCTATTTTTTTATGGTGAATTCCTTCAAAATAGAATCCATGCGATTCATAAAGCTTTTTTGCAGTCAGGTTGCTTTTTTTAACCAATAATTTCACCTGTTCAATTGAAAGCTCCTGCAAAAAAGTCAGGGCAAATTCAACCAATTTTTTCCCATAACCTTTTTTTCTATAGCTGTGCTTGACTGACAGGCCGTTTATTCTTGCAGTGTCTTCATCCAAAAACTCTAATTCAATGAATCCGACAAAAGACTTTTCTTCAGTTAATTTAAATAATTTAATTAAAGGATTCTGCATTCTTTCCTCTAATTTTGTTTTATTCCATTTAATGTAATTGAATTCCCTTGACAAAAGGCGCTTTATTTTATTTAAGTCACTTTTTTCAGCCAATTCAATTTTCATTTAAAGCACCTCTCCGTGCGTTAAATCTTTTAAATTCATTTCAAATCCCTTTCAGTCAAAGAATCAATCTCTTCTGATGAAATTGCACAACCAGCAAATTTTAAAGCATATAGTGTGGCCTTCAATGACTCAAATTCCTCGCTTAAATCACTGCAGAACAGCCCCTGCCTGAAAGCCATAACCATTAATTCAGCCGAACGGACAAAATTTGCTTTTCCTATAACATCATTTAATTTATCCAATGAATCCTTATCAACTGAAAAGCTCTGATTGTTTCTTTTTTCAAGAATCTGCTTCAATCGTTTAGGGGATTCAATAATCATTCTTGCGGTTCTTTCATCAACCGCAGCAAAACTTGTTTTGAACTGCTTCAATAAGGCAAGCATTTCCGCTTCCCCTTCATGAAGAAGCCTGAAAGGATGGTTTCCTGCCCAAAAAACATTATTTGCAAGCTCAAGTATTTCGTTTTTTCTTTCCTCAGTTTCTCCGTCAGGGGGCGCCAGTTTAATTAAGCCTTCATCAACCAGTTTTTTGATCCTTAATGCATTCAATTCAAACCTTCTGATCTGCATCGGCTTCTTGACCGATTCCCTGTAAACAGAAGAAGGAACAATCAATTCAATGTTGTTTTTCTGAACAAAATTGGAAAGAATAGGCGTCAGGCATTTTTCACTTAAGCAGATTATTGTGCTTGAATCCATTACAATCCTTTTCATTTAAATTCCTCCAAGGGATTTAAAGATTTAAAATCTTTGATTTTAAATTCAATTCATTCACTCTCAAAATTCTTTCAAAAATTCTTTTCTTTTTCTTCTTGCAAACTTTTTCTCCTTACAAAAGTTTTCTTTTTGCAAACTTTTTCTCCTTACAAAAGTTTTCTTTTTGCAAACTTTTTCTTTTTTAAAAAGAAAAAGTTTATTCATTCACTTTCAAGAAATTTCTTCAGCTGATTGACTCTTTCAATTATTTTTTTTTCTCCTGCCTGCTCGTCATGGATTTTTGTTCCGCCAATATAGCTCTGCAATTCTTCTTTGTCTGCATCAGTCAGTTCAGCGGCGCTTGTTAAGCTCAAACCCAAAGCATAAGCGGTTGAAGCCTGCTTTAATTTTGCCTTTTCAATCAGGTTAACAACATAATTCCCTATTCTTGAATCCAGTTCAATTGTCTGAGTCATTATCTTCTGAATTATTAATTTGACTTTTTTCATATTGCCGAAACGGATTGCTTCAATCAATGCATCCAGATTAATCAGGATTCTTTCCTGTATTTTCGGCCATTTATCTGAATCAGTTATGTGCCTTTTGCTTAAAAGCTTCTTTAAGGCATAAGAAATCAATGAAAGCTGTGCAGCCATTTTATCAGATGCAAAAACCGCTTCCTCAATTAATTCATGCGTAATTTTGCCTAAACGGACTGCGTCCTTTTTTCTAAAGGCATCCCTAATCAAGGAAACTTTTCTTGCAAGATCAGACAACATCAAAAAAATAAAAGAAGATACTTCTTTAAATACTTATTTCTTTTTATGCGAAAAAAAGTCTTCCCTGCATTTGTCGCTGCAGAATCTTGCAGTATACAAATCACGCGAATTATAATCCACTAATACTTCCCCGCAATTCAGGCACTTTTTAGCAGGCCTTTCCCATTCCTTTAAATTAGACAAACAAATACACCCAATAAAGTAATGAATGAAAGGATTAATTAATTTTTCTCTTGACTGCATTGTTCGCGCTTTCTAAAACGCTTAAAATTGCTTTTGCCTCTGCCTCAGATGCAGGGCTCCTGCTTATAAGCGCCTTGAATGCATTTAATGTCTTTTGCTTCTGCCTTATTTTTTTTCCTGCATAAATCAATTCATTGAATTCATGAATTAAAAGCTTTTTCAGGTTTTCATTAATTTGTTTCACTCTTTTTCTTTTGGTTTTTGCTGAATTCAATGCATACAAAACCACGGCAACTGAATGGCTTAAATTCATTGCCCTGTATTCCCTGCTTGTCGGAATTGTCACAAAAAAATCGCATTCATCCAGCTGCTCATTGGTTAAGCCGTTTTTTTCATTTCCAAAAACCAGTGAAATTTTTGAATCTGAATCTGCATACTGCTCTGCAAATTCCTGCAATGACTGTGTTGTGCGCTTTAATCCTTTTCTTTTGCTTAATCTTGCAGTAAATGCAACAGCAATATCTGTTCCTTTCACTGCCAAAGAAATTGATTTATGTTTTTCTGCGTTCAGAAGAATTTCTTTTGCATTCATTGCCCTACTTTTTGCTTCTCCATTCAAATGCTCTGCTTTAGGATTAACCAATGCAAGTTCATTTGCCCCAAAATTCTTCATTGCCCTTGCAGTAAAGCCGATGTTTCCACTGTATTCAGGCTCAGACAAAACAATGCGTAAATTCATTTTCATCACCAAATGCATTCAAAGGGAACACAAACCCCCCCTTTCCCCTTAAATTGCGCTTAAAAGCACAGTTAAATTGCATTAAGTAAGATTTTTATTTAATAAGCTCTTAATTTATGCAATGAATAAGGAAACAATTATTATATTGCTGATTTCAGCATTATTGGTTCTGCCTAATGTTACGGCAATCACTGCATTGGATGCAGTAAAATATGTAAATGAAGAAAATGATTTTCTTTTAAGCGGAGAAACAGTTGAACAGCCTGTTTCGCCGATTACCGTGGAAAAAGAAGACTTTTGGGCAGTTCCGGTCATTTACAATGAAACAATTTCAACTTATTTTGTGCTGGAAACAGATGCAAAAAAAATTTCTGAAAGCGAAATAAAGAACAGGCAGGCAGTTTCAATAAGCCATTTTTTAAGGGAATTGATTGGCTTAAGGCAGAGGTTTTCTGAATCGCTTTCAAATGAATGGATTGTTTCAAGCAATGTTTCAAGATTTTTTTCCTCAGTTACGCAGGTAATTGACAACGAATTTTTTGAAATGAATTTAATTGACACGGAAATGGACAGTACGGAAATAACTGCAAAAATTTCTTTAGTAAAGCAAAAGCTTTCGCTTCTTTCATCCAAAAGCACCCTTATTTCCAATGCAATCACTGAAACAATCCAGATGGAAAACGATTTTATTATTCAGCCAAGCGACGAAAAAATGAATGCATTGCTTGAATCCCTGAAGGAAATTTTCGCTGAAATTGATGAACTGAATTCAATCATTCCCCAGTACTCAGCAAAAGTAAATGAATTAAAGCAGGTAATTTCATTAAGCGGGCATGAAAACGCGGCTGCAATGATAAAGTATGCAAATTCCCCTGACGAATTCACTTCACTGAATAAATACATCAATGATGCGGATACAATGAAGCAAAACATTGATTCAATCCAATTAAGCATTTCAGGCAAAGTTGATACATTTCTGGAAATAATGGATTCAAGAATCCAAAGAAATGAACTGCTGAAATTAATTAACAATGAAGACAGTGAAATAGAAAAAAAATTGGGGGAAAAATCCTCAATTACCAAATTAATTAACACGATTCTGGATGAAAAAAACAAAGGCAAATGGAAAAAATTCACTGAAGCCGAACAGGCCGAAGCAAACTGGATAAAGGCAAACAGATATCTGGAAGAGGAAAAATTCACGCTGGCAAAAGAATATTACTTAAAGGCAAGGGACAAAGCAATTGAAGCATTTCAGGGAGGCCAGAATGCGCCCCCTAAAGAAACCCAATTAACAGAGGAACTGGTAATTCAAATGGTTATTGTTTTAATTGTTTTACTTGCAGTAATTTATGTATTCAATAACAGGCAGAAATTTTTTCCAAAAGAAGAAGAGGAAGAATAATGAATTTTAAGGCAATTGCATTTATTTTAATTCTGCTTTATTCTTCTGTCTCATTTGCTTCGCCTTTGGTTGCTGTTTCAATCAGCCCAGGCAATGGAACCCAAATAGATGAAATTTATGCATTTGAAAACTCTGAATATATCATAACCGTGCTGAACAATGAACCGCTGGAAATAAACAATTTCAGGGTAAAAATCTCAACTGAAAAAGGGATTGAAATAATTGATGAAGAAGGAAAAACAAGAACTGAACAGGAATTTCCACCCTTAATAATGCCTCCTGGCGCAATTGATTCAAAAACAATCACTTTCACGGCAAAAGAAAACAAGGACGCAGAATACAGGATTTTTATTGATTACGGAATAAGCGAATTCACCCATCAAACAGTCACTTCAATCAAAACAAGAAAAAACATGATTGAATTTGACGCGCAGTTAGAGGAAATGAAAACAAAGGCAGAGGAAAAAAACAGGCTGCTGATTGAATTCAGGAACAATTCAAATAAAAAAATAAGAAACCTGAAAATTGAACTGGAAGAAAACGAATTCATTGAAATAAAAACCAAACCAATTGAATTTCAGGAATTCTCGCCCAATGAAAGCATCAGCAATAAGGCAATTGAATTCATTAATGTGAAAGAAATCAATAAACCTGTCGCATTAAAATTAAGGATTTCTTATTCCGATGAATTGGGAAAGCATGAATTAATCAAATCAGTTGAACTGAAGGCAAAAAATGAAAATATTTTCCTTCTTGCAAGCGCAGGAATTGTCATCCTGATTATTCTTGGATACATGTTTTTAAACAAGCCAAAAGAACTTCCCCTGCAGGAACCGCCCCAGAGGCAAAGCAGTTTAGAGGAAGAAAAAAACAGGCTGCTGAATGAATGAATTAAACATAAATTTCAATCAGGTCCTTGTCCATTAATTTATAGTCCTTTGAAACCCTTTGCCCGGGAAATTTGGTTGAACCCCATACCCTGCAGTATTTCAGATTTTTGGCAAAATCCTTGTGCAGTGTTTTTGCGGCATCCTCTGCTGTTCCATTCTCCCTTAACACCAAAGGCTTTGAATAATCCACTTCCCCTCCAGGCTTTTTAGTGTAAACAGTTATCACTTTTAATAAATCAAATAATTTTTTTGCCAGCTCTTCTTTGTCATGCTCAATCAATCCGTTCAAAAACAATGCCTTCTTGTATACAACTGACTTATCCATTAATTCAATTACTTTTTCTGCTGAATCAATTTCTTCTTCCAATAAAACACTTGCCTTATGCACTCCAAGAGTTTTAAGCAGTTCAATGAATTCAGTTAAAGGAATTTTAAGGAATTTTTTTCCTGAAACAGAAATTCCTTTCCCGCCCAGCTTCAGCTTGATTTTTGGCCTTGATTTATTCAAATAAATTTTTGCATTATTCAATTCATTCAGAATGATTTTTTTTTCCTCTTCAGTGGATGCCAGCACAGCCACTGCATCCGCAGTTCTTGCAACAGACAAAACCTGCAAACCGTTTGCTTTTCCTTTACTGCTTCCTTCAATTAATGCAGGCAATTCCACTAACTGGATTTTTGCCCCCTGAAAATCAAGCATTCCTATTTCAGGATTTTTTGTAGTAAATTCATAAGAAGCTTCTTTTGCCTCAATACCGGTTAATTTATTCAGCAAATGGCTTTTGCCTGAATTAGGCAATCCAATTAAAACAATCTGGCCGGCACCTTCTTTTTTTACATGAAGACTGTCCCCTGAACCCCTTTTCGCAGAAATTGTTTTCTGCTTTTCAATCTGGCCCTTTATTTTCGCGATTTTACGGGACAATTCCCTGCGGACATTCTCGGTTCCCTTATGCTTTGGAACAGTGCGAGCCATTTCATACAAAGCAGAAAGCTTTTCCTCATTGGTTTTAGCCTCCTGGAACTTGCGTTCAGCAGCAAAATACTCAACACCGGCATTAACAGGCATACAATCACTTAAAAGCAAAAAGAATAAGAAAAAAGCAGTTAAATTAATTTTCGGTTCCACTCCGGGCGGCTGGAAACCAATTAGTTCAGTTAACAAAAAGCAAATTATTGATGATGTTTATTCTCAAAGGCTTTTCTTTCTTTGAAATGCATAACTGCTTTAAAACTATTGTTCTTTTTTTAATTCATGAAAATCGGTTTTATTGGTTTAGGAAAAATGGGAAAAAATCTCGTGCTTAATTTAGTTGATCACAAATATAGCATAGTTGCATACAATAGAACATACGAAAAAGCACTTGCAATGAAAAAATATGGAGTAACCCCTGCAAAAACATTGCAGGAATTATGTGAAAAAAGCAGCGAGAAAGGAAAAAGAATTATTTGGATAATGATTACTGCAGGAAACGCAACAACAAAAATTATTGAAGAACTGGAAGCATTTCTTACAAAAGGAGACATTGTAATTGATGGGGGAAACTCAAATTACAACGATTCAATAAAACATGCAAAACTGCTTGCAAAAAAAGAAATTGAATTCCTTGACATTGGAACATCCGGCGGAATCAGCGGCGCAAGAAACGGAGCATGTTTAATGATTGGCGGAAAACAAAAAACATTCAAAAAACTTGAACAAGTATTTAAAGATATTAGTGTAAAAAACGGTTATGCTTATTGTGGAAAAAATGGTTCAGGCCATTTCGTAAAAATGATTCATAATGGAATAGAATATGGAATGATGCAATCCATTGCAGAAGGATTTGAATTAATTCACGCGTATGATAATAAAATGAATAAAAAAGAAATCTCACGTGTATGGAACAATGGTTCAGTAATAAGAGGCTGGTTAATGGAACTTGCTGAAAACGCATTCAGAAAAGACTCAGAACTCAAAAAATTTTCTTCTATTGTTGGACATTCCGGAGAAGGAAAATGGACAATAGAAACTGCTTTAGAGTTAGGAGTTCCAACACCAGTAATTGCAAATTCATTATTCAGTCGTTTCAGAAGCTTTGAAAAAAACCCTTTCAGTGGAAAAGTACTTTCTGCACTGCGTTATGGATTTGGAGAGCATGAAAGCCCAAAAATAAAGTAAAAAAAAAGGTGCTTTTTAATTGGCGACTAAAATAATTTATGATTCAAACCAAAATACATTAGCAAGAAATGCTGAAAAACTCTTTTTCAATCATATAAAGGAATTATTAAAAAAACAAGAAAAAATTACAATAGGCATTCCAGGCGGGCGAAGTGTAAAAGAAATGTTTGGATTGATTGCTAAAAATAAATTCAATCACTGGAATAAAGTGCATTTTTTCATGATTGACGAACGAATGGTACCAACTCACTTTATAGATAGTAACTTCAAGCAAGCAAAAGAAATACTTTTTAATGAATTAATAAAAAAAAAACTACCAAAAGAAAACATTCACCCTTTTGAAATCCAAGCCCACTTAAAGGATGAAGGCCTTGAAGAATACAACAAGGATTTCAACTCGCAGGGAAACAAATTTGATATTATTATTTTAGGAGCTGGAGAAGATGGACATGTGGCTGCATTATTTCCAAACCATCACTCAATCAAAAACAATTCAGACAAATATTTTTGTTTTGAAGACTCACCAAAGCACCCTTCAAGAAGAATGAGTGCAAGCAAAAAAATGATTGAAACTGCAAACACAGCAATAATTTTTTTTCTAGGAGAACGCAAGCAAAAAGCATTTGAAAACTTTTTAAGCAAAGAAAAAACAATTGAAGAATGCCCTTCAAAAATAATTGAAGTAATTCCAAATATTTATCTTCTAACCAATATTGATGAAAAAAAACAAGCAAAAAAAGTTTCGTTTATTTTGTTAGGAGGAACAGGAGATTTAACTAAAAAAAAACTTGTTCCTGCAATAAACAAGCTAATCAAAGACAAAAAAATCAGCCCCGAATCTCTAATAACCGGAGTTTCAAGACAAAAACTTTCCAATCAGGAGTACAAGCAAATGATTCTTGAACACACTAAAGAAACAACTGAAAAACAAATCCAAAAAATGAACATCCGTTATTTTCAAGCAGATTTTTCAAAAAAAAACTTTTTAAAGGGACTGAAAAAAAAGCTTGAAGAAAACGAAGGAAAAACAGGCATAGAAAGAATTTTTTATTTTGCAACCGATTACATTTTTTTTGACAAAATTGCTAAAGAACTGAAAAAAACAGGTTTAAACAAAAGAAAAAAACATATGGCAAAATTTGTTTTTGAAAAACCGTTCGGGCACAATCAAGAATCTTCAAGAAAAATTAATAAATATATAAGAAAAGTCTTTGAAGAAAAACAGATTTATCGAATAGACCATTATCTTGGAAAAGAAACTGTTCAAAACATTTTAACGCTTCGCTCTGCAAACATATTAATAGAAAAAATTTGGAACCATGAATTCATTGAAAAAATAAAAATTAATGTGGAAGAAACAGAAGGCGTGCAAAACAGAATTTCTTACTATGACACTGCAGGAGCATTAAAAGACATGGTTCAAAACCATTTGCTCCAGCTTGCATCCCTGATATTAATGGATTTACCAAAAAAAATCACTTCAAAAAGCGTACATGCAAATAAAGTAAAATCACTTAAAAAAATTTTTGTTCCAATTGAAAAAGTGAAACTTGGACAATACCAAGGATACAAAGAAGAAACAGAAAAATATGGAATCAAAAACACGCAAACAGAAACATTTGCAAAACTTACAATATTCTGCAACAACAATAAATGGAAAGGAGTTCCAATCATTCTTCGCACAGGAAAAAATCTGAAAAGAAGAAAAGCAGCAATAGAAATTCTTTTTAAAAGAAAAAACACAGGGTACCCTTATCCTGAAGAAATTCATTTCAACAGATTATGCATAAACATTCAGCCAACACAAGACATTAACTTAAGTGTCAATGTGAAACGCCCAAGAGAAGAATTCAAACTGGACAAAATAAAGCTAGGGTTTTCACATGAAGGTTTTTTTGGGGCAAACACGCCTGAAGCATATGAAACACTCCTGTTTGACTGCATAAATGGAAAAAAAACTCTTTTTACTGACTATAATGAGTTAAACGAAAGCTGGAAAATAATAGACAAAATTGAAAAACAAAGACACAAATTGCCATTAATTATTTATGAAAAAGAAAGCAGAGGAGCTGCACTAGACATTGATTTTTAAAAAAACAATTAGTCGCACTTTGGAAGGCAAGAAGTAAATTTCAAATAGTATCTAGGCCGATTAATAAGAAACAGTTAAATAATCAACAACATCCTATTATTAAAACATGAAAGAACAATTATTGAAAATTTTATTTATAGTTCTGGTTCTTTATCAGATAATCCGGAGAATGTTTTACCGAATTTTAACCGACTTTAATCTTGTAACCTGATTCAATTGGATAGTGTTATTCTTAATATTTTTTAACATGGATTTATTCAAGTCATAATACGGGCAGGATATCTTTTAGGAATTACATTAATTGAACTAGGAATATATTCATTGTTTCTAGACCGGCCAGATAACTTGAATATATTTAGGAACAACAACATTAGGAATAATTGTAATTCCCGTACTATTTTTTTTAGACAAGCAACTAAAAAAATGATTTCATAAACTTAAATGAATCTTTACAAAATCATCAAAAATTTTTAGCAAAACAAACCTTAATTCCTTTCAGCTTTTAAAACAATTAATTCCTCAAAAAACAGCTTTTTCTTTGCAATAACTTTTGCATTAAAGCCTTTCTCCGCAAGCAATTTAATTGATTCATTTAAACCATTCAAATCAGTTTGAAGAAAACAAATCCTTCCTTTTTCATTCAAATGCTCTGTAAAAGAATTCAAAAATTTATCTAATATTTCTCTTCCTTTAATTCCCCCATCCAGTTCCCTGTATTTGATTTCATCGGAAACCACATAAGGCGGATTGAAAATTATTACATCAAATTTTTTATTCTTTAAATTAGAAAATAAATCTGATTCAATTAATTCAAGATTTTGTTTTTTTGGGAATTCAATTAATTCAAGATTTTGTTTTGTGTTTTTTAATGCTTCAGGATTCACATCACTAAAAACAACAAATCCCGCACCATTCATTAAAGCATTAATTCCCTGAATTCCTGTTCCGCAGCCTAAATCCAATACAACATCACTTTTTTTGAATTCAATTGCTTCAGCTAACAAAAATGAGTCTTCTGCAGGTTCATAAACAGAAGAAAAAAGAAAAAAATCATTGCCTAAAAAAAAGCATTTCTTTTCTTCAGGCAATTCATTCACTTTAAACTGTTTTTCCGGATTGACGACATTAATATTTGGTTAAATGCCTTCAGCATTTTCAGCTTCACTGCATACACTGAATTCAGGGTGCATTTCACATATTGCCTTTTTCATATCCACCAATGGAATCAAATACCTGCATCCAACCAATGCAGCAAAACCTCTTGTAATACGCAAGTTATTAAAGTAACTTTTTGGAATAGGCATCAAATCATTAACTGAACCCATAACACATTGCTCTAATTCACTTTGAACCAAACCAGATGCATTGCCTGCCCTGACCAATTCACCTTCCTTTAATGCCTGCCCTAAATGCTTGTTTGCAGGGCTTCCGCATCTGAAAAGCGAAGGATCATAAGGCGCAGAAGCCAAATCAAACCCGTTCAAATCATAACCGCAATAAATTGCTTTAACTGCATTGTCAAATTCACTGTATTTTCCCATTGAATCAGCACAGTACATGTATTTTGAAGTCAAATCATTTCCTTCAGTTATTTTTTCAGTGGAAACATAAACAAATCCAAAATCAATTTCATCCTTAAAATCCCTTAAAACCGAATCAATTTCCTCATTATAAACAATGCTTGAATCGTCATAAGGGGAATCCAGTAAAAATACATTTAATTTATTTTCATCATTAACGCATTCATTATTCAGATAATATCTTGTTCGATATTCATTAGGGTCAAGGTTTGCCTCAAAAACAACATAATATCCGTCCTTTAAAACAAAACCCTGCTCCTGCAATGCACGTGAAATAGCAGGATAAGCCTTAATGTCCTCGCTGTTAACCAAAGCAGTAGGCACTGAATCAATATCATATTTTTGAACAAAACCTTTGCCTTCTTCTGATTCAACTGAAACTCCCCTTACATCATAATAAACATTTTTTCCGGTAAATGAATCCAGAATAGTGTTGCCTTTAGTGCATAGTTTGCATTCATCTGAATAAAGCAAAATAATCTTAACCGGCTTTATCTGCGTGTCACATTTCGGACATTCCGCACAGACAGGGGCTTTAACAGGCAGAATCAGCGGATAAACAAAAAAACCAACTAATAAAGCCAAAACAACCAATAATCCAGCCAAATAAAACGGAACAGAATTAAATTCCTTTTTTTCCCCCTTATTTTCTTTTTCTTTTGATTTTATTTCCTGAACTTCCTTTTTTTCTTCCATTAAAAACACCATTTAACTAAAAGCAATTATAATCAATTAGTAATAAACATTTAAAAAGATTACAACCAAGCAATCAAAAACAAATATTACAGCAATGCAATCAAAAACAAGCAATTCAAAAAAAAAAAGTGAATGAAAATGCATTTAATTGCTTCGTAATTAAAACTTTAAATCACTTAAAGATGATTTGAATGCATTTAACTTTTTACAGGAAAAAATTTAAAAATTCAAATCCTTTGGAGGAATTTGAATGCATTTAATTGATTCCCACTGCCACCTGAACGAATTAAGCAGAATGAGGGAAATTGAAGAAACAATAAAAAAAGCAGAAGAAAACAATGTAAAAACAATTATTTCAAATTCAGTTGACCTGAATTCAATGAAAAAAAATATTGAACTGCAGGAAAAATTCAGTTCAGTCAAATGCGCCCTGGGAATCCATCCAAGCAATATACTGAAAATGAATGAAAAAGAAATCAATGAGGGAATTAAATTCATTGAAAAAAATATTTCAAAAGCAATTGCTTTAGGGGAAATTGGATTGGATTTCAGGCATGCGGAAACACAGGAACAAAAAGAAAAACAAAGAAGAATTTTTCAGGAATTAATTGAATTAGGAAACAAAAAAAGAAAAGCATTGATTGTCCATTCAAGGTATGCGGGAAAAAACTGTTTAGAAATGCTTGAAGAAAAAAAATCAGAAAAAGTATTAATGCACTGGTTTACTAATTCAATAAAAGAAATTCAAAAAGCAGTTGAATTGAATTATTTTATTTCAGTTGGCCCAAGTATATTGAATTCAATTGAAACACAGAAAATAGTGAAAGAAATTCCAATGGAATTCCTTCTGCTTGAAACTGACTGCCCGGTAAAGTTTAATGGAATTCCTTCAGAGCCTTTTTGGATAAAGGAAGTTGCGGAAAAACTAAGTGAATTAAAGGAAATTTCAGTTGAGGAATTAACTGAACAGGCATTTAAAAACGCAGTAAACTTTTTCGAAACAGGCTTAAAATAACAAAACAAATACTTAATAGCAACAAATAAATACTTTCCTTAAAAGAATTATTTCAGTGAAAAAA
>JBDRGO010000031.1:0-12841 GCA_043817715.1 Candidatus Iainarchaeum sp.
CTTTTTTCTGCATTTCTTCCTGCAGACGTTTTGATTCATAACAGGATTCATTCATAGTCAAAAAAAGTATTTTCATGCAAAAATTTAGTTATTTGAATGGTATTTAAAGGGTTTTGTTTTAATATAAAAGGCGATAAATCCAATTTTTGAAATACAACAGCAGAAACCAGGATTTAATTTAATATAAAGGATTATAAATCAAAAATTACTGTTTTAAATGCGGTGAATGAATGTTTGAGGAATTAATTACTGCTTTAGAAATGAATTTTCCAAATTCAGGCATTTTCATAAGAATTGCATTAGGATTGCTTGTCTTGTTTCTGGGGCTGATTATTGCAAAACTTGTTTCAGGAATAATTTATGCATTGAATCAGAGATTTTCACTTCTTTCAGAAAAAAAACAAAAAGATTTCTCGCGTTTAATTGAGTATTTTATTGTAATTATTTCAATTATCGTTTCATTGAATTTTCTGGAAATTGATGCGGCAAAATCAGTTGTTTCAGAAATGATTGCATTGGTTCCAAAAATAATAATTATTTTCCTGCTGTTTTTTTTGGGAATAATTTTGGTTAATTTAATTGTTGATTTAATTAAAGCGACATTGTTCAGGATCGGGCTGAACAAATATGTTGATGAATTCGGGATAGGATTAGAATTCTTGAATAAGCTGTTTCTGTTTGCGAAACTGATTCTTTTCCTGATTATATTCAGCCTGTCATTGAATATTGCAGGCTATGATATTCCTTTTTTCAATTACCTTATTATTGCAATCATTCTGGGATTGATTGCTTTAATTATTGCATTTATTTTTGTCACATTCAGGGACCAGTTTGAAAATTTCTTTTTGGCAGGATATATAGAAAAAAATATTTTAACAGAGGGGCAGACTGTGCTGATTGAAAACAAGACAGGAGAAGTTGTTTCTCTTAATTCCCATGGCGTAACAATAAGCCTGCCTGAAGGATACAATTTAATCATTCCAAACAAGGAATTCATTAAGGAAAAAATCCTGGTTAAAAGAAGCAAAATGGACCTTTCATTGCTTGAAAGTTTAAGGGAAAAATTCAAAAGCCAATTGCCTGCATTATGCGGTCCTGCAAGCGCGTCAATGCTGTTAAGCTTTTTTGGATTTGATGCAAAACAAGAAGAAATTGCCAAATCAGCAGGGACAAAAGTTCCCGGAGGCACGGGTCCGAGAAAATTAATTAAGGCAGTAAGAGAAATAACCGAAGGAAAAGTAAAAGGAGTTTTAATTAAATACAATGAAATCACTGATTTAAAAAGTGAAATAATTACTTGGCTGAGCGAAGGGGCATTAATTATTATCTGGTTTTCCAAAAAAGCATTGTTTCCTGACAGCAAGGCAAAAGGGCATTATTCTTTATGCATTGGAATGGAAGATGATGAATTAATTATTATGGATCCAAGCAAAAGCACTGCAGGAGTTTACATGATTAATTACCGTTTGTTTGAGGAAGCAATGGGCGGACAGGACAAAAAAAGAGGCTATCTGGTGTTTGCAAAAAAAGGAACCTCTGCTTTCTGGAGAATAAATGAAGGGCTGATTTATGCTGATGTCAACAGCTATAAAGATTTGTCAAAATCATTTGAAAGATACCTTAAAAGATTGTTAAGAAAAAATGAAACAATTAAACAGATTCTTTCAGAGCATATTATGGAAATAATTGAAAAAACAAAAAATGCCCCGAAAAGAATCTGGAAACCTAATTTAAAGCAAGTGAAAGAAAAGCAGAAAATAGAGGAATTAAAGGAAATAGAGGAAGAAGAAAAAGAGGAAAATGCTGATTTGGAACAGGAAAAAGAAGAAATTTCTGAAAAAACAAAGAAAAAGTGAATTTTTAATGCAGGCTGTTTTGCTTTCTGAAAAAAAAGACGAGTCAATGGAATTAATCCAGGACGGAATGCTGAAAGCCGGATTTGAGCATACTGGATTTATTTATTTAAGCAGAGTAGGATTGCTGACAAAAAACAATAAAACAAAAATTGCCGCAGGCAATGTTAACTTTGAAAAATATGACTGCGTTTACATCAAGGCAGACCCTGAATTAACCCAATTTGTTGAGCCATTAGCCGATGAATTAAGGCAGAAAGGAATTTACTGCAATATCAAGCCCGAAAGCTATTACATTGTTTCAAACAAGCCTTATCTTTATTCAGTGCTTCACCAGAAAAAAATTGAAGCGCAAAAAACAACAATAATTCATTCCCATTCCATGATTCTGGATTCAATCACTTCATTTGAGTATCCGATATTAATTAAGACATTTTCCGGAATAAAGAAAACCCAGTCATTAGTTATTGATTCATTAAGGGGATTAAAATCATTCATTAAAAGCATTAAGGCAAGTGTCAGCGCAGTCACAATCCAGGAATATCTTCAAGGAGATGTAATTTACTGCGCGGTTATCGGGGAAAAGGTTTTTGCCTATAAAAGAAAATGGATTGAAAAGGAATTTGAGCATTCGCAAAAAATGCTTTCAGTTGCATTATCTGACAAGGAAAAAGAGCAGGCATTGAAATCAAGCGAAGCCTGTTCATTGGATATTGCTTTGGTTAAAATGATTAACGGAAAAGTAATCAATGTACATCCTTTGCTGGATTTAAGCACTTTCAATAAAGCCCTTGGAAAGGAACTGCAGGAAACAATCGGGCAGTATTTTATGGAAAAGGCAAAAGGTGAATGAATTGAAACTGCTGATTTTAAACGGAACAAAGGCAAAAGAAACCACCACAATTCATTTTATTGAAGAAGCCAAAAAAAAGTTTTCAAGCGTTTTAAGCATTTCACTGGAAAAAATAAGGGTTGAATGCGTTGAAGGAGAAACAAAATTAATGTATAAAAATACTGATTTAACAACATTTGATGTCTGCCTGCCGAGATTTTTTGCCGAAGACTTTGTTTTTGCAAATATTGTGCTGGATTTACTGGCTGAACAAAACAGGATTTTTGTTCCAAGCAATGCCGAAAGCTTTCATATAAGCAACCACAAATATTACACAATTAAACTGCTTGCTTCATCAGGAATTAATGTCCCTACTTCAAGCTTAAGCGTTTCAGCAGAGCCTACTTTAAAAATGGCAAAAGAAGTCGGTTATCCCTGCGTTGTCAAATTATTAAGCGGTTTCGGCGGAAAAGGCGTAATGCTTGCAAAAGATGAAAAGGAACTGAAGCCATTATTGGATACATTGAATTTATTTAAGGAATTTATTTCAACACAGGAATTTTTTGAAAACCAAATAAGCGATTTAAGGTGCCTGGTTATCGGAGACAAAGTGATTGGAATTGAAAGGACTGCTGCTGAAGGCGAATGGAGAAGCAATGTATCCAAAGGCGGGGAAGCAAAAGTGATTGATTTAAGCGATGAAGCGAAAGAAATCGCGGTTGATGCCGCAACTGTTTTAGGATTAAAAATCTGCGCGGTTGACTTAATGAAAACCCCTAAAGGATATGTTGTTGTGGAAGTAAATTTTACTCCCGGCACAATGGTTAAGTTTTTTGAAAAAAAACTGGCAAAAAAATTCATTGATTATTTATATAAAGAAGCCGAAAAAAGAAAAAGAATCGGGAATTAAAAAAAAAGAAAAAATAATTAAAGCCATGCGAGAAAAAAATAAATTAATTGAAGAAAAAAATTAAATACAAAAAAAAATTAGAAAAAATTAAATACAAAAAAAAATTAGAAAAAATTAAATACAAAAAAAAAAAAAATACAATTACGAAAAATAAAAATTAATTGCAAAAGAAAAATAGCAATTATTTTCCGCATTCCTTAATGATTTTTTTTCTTATTTTTGAGGATTTGAATTTATGTGATTTGAATGCCCTGCATCTTTTGATTTCAGGATTTAAACCCAATGAATTTAATTCCTGCTTTAATTTTTTTACAGAAATTTTCTGGTCATACCCTAATGCAATCACTTCAGGCTGGATTTCCTGAATTATTTTTAAATGATTTTTTTTTCCTTTTGAAACTTCATCCACGAATTTAATTGAAGAAACAAGTTCTGCCCGCTGGGACTGAGAATTAATTGGCTTCATTCCTTTTGCACTGAATGCAGAGTCATCCCTTGAAACAACCACAATTAAGTAATTTCCCATTGATTTGGCCTGCTTCAAAAAATCAATATGTCCAGGATGAAGCAAGTCAAATGTGCCGAAAGCCATTACTTTCCGCATTTCAATAATTAATTTATTCATGCATTTCACCGATAAATGAATTAATTCAATAAAGGAATTATTTAAAAAAGTGTTTAAAGTTAATGAATATACAAGGAAACAAGTTAATGAATATACAAAACTGAAAGTGAACTGAAATGAATTTAGACGAAAGAATTGCATTAATTCAGAGAAACACCGAAGAAATAATCGGATTAGAGGAATTAAGGAAGGCAATGCAGGAAAAAAAAATGCCTTCCGCTTACATTGGATTGGCTACAACAGGCAAAGTCCACATAGGCTATTTTGTGCCTGTAATGAAGGCAAAAGATTTTCTGAATGCAGGATTTAAATTCAAAATTTTGCTGGCTGATTTGCATGCGCATCTGGATGACAGAAAAACGCCTTTTGAATTATTGGATAAAAGAGTTCAGTATTACAAGGAAGTGATTACTGCAATGCTTGAAGCAGTTGGAGCAGATACAAAAAATCTGGAATTTGTTAAAGGAAGCGATTTTCAATTAGAAAAACAGTATACTTTGGATGTGTATAAGCTTGCTGCACTGAATACTTTTGAAAGATGCAAAAGGGCAGCAGCAGAAGTTGTCAGGTTCGGCGAAAGCCCTAAATTAAGCGGGTTCCTTTACCCTATTCTGCAGGCGCTGGATGAACAGTACTTAGATGTTGATGCACAGTACGGGGGAATTGACCAAAGAAAAATTTTAATGTTTGCCCGCGAAAACCTGCCTAAATTAGGTTACAAAGCAAGAACTGAAGTAATGACTCCAATGATTCCAGGTTTAACTGGAACAAAAATGAGCGCTTCAGACAAAAAATCAAAAATTGATGTAATGGATGATGCGGAAACAATTCAGAAAATGGTTTCAAAAGCATACTGCCCAGAAAAAGAACTGGAAAACAATGGCGTAATTGCTTTTGCCCAATATGTTTTAATGGTTTTATTAAATGATAAAGGAAAAAAATTTGTAATTGAAAGGCCTGAAAAATTCGGAGGAACTTTAAGTTATTCAAATTACGGCGATTTGGAAAAAGATTTTATTTCAGGAGAACTGCATCCAATGGATTTAAAGAACGCAGTTGCAAGGGAATTAAATGAATTACTTGAACCAGTGCGCAAAAAAATGAAAGGAAAAGAAAAAATAATTAAAGAAGCATTTCCGGAAGAGTAATCAGAAATGGAATTCAATGAAATTATTAAAGAAATTGAAAAAGAATTCAGAAAAAAAATGAATGCTCTTGGATTGCCTTACCATAACTGGAGGCATGTAACTGATTTTGCAACTGCTTTGAATAATTTAATCAGTTGCCATAATACTTTAATTGTAAAAAAAATTTCAGAAGAAGAAAGAGAAAATGCAATAATTGCCGGTTATCTTCATGAAATCGGCATAATTGAAGAACTGCCGGAACATAAAGGAAAAAGCATTACAGGAGCAGGGGAATTCTTAAAGTATAGAAAGCCAGGGCATGAAGAAAGAGGCATTAAAATGGCGGGAAAATTTCTGAAAGAAAAAATCCCTGCTGAAAGAATTGCAAGAATTCAAAAATTAATTAAGGCAACTGAGCCGAATAAAGATAAAATTACCCAAAACAGTCTGGAAAAAATGATGATAGATGCTGACTTGCAGAACAAAGGAAGAGAATTCAATGAATCTCTAAATAGTGCTTTGAATGTAATGAAAGAAGAATTTGCAGGAGAACCGCATGAATGGCTGAAAAGCAATGAAAAATTTTTGGAACAAAACTTTCACAGCGAAGCAGCAAGAATCCTTTAGGATGAAAAAAGAAAAAACAACCTTGCAACATTAAGAAAAATTAATGAAACATTAAGTAAAAACCAAAAAATCAGGGAAACAATGAACAGAAATATAAGAAAAAGAAAAATTAAATTCCCCCTGAATTTAAATAAAAGAAAACCAAGATAAAAGCAACCTTTAAATATCTGTTTTTCTCTTATTTAATTCAATTAATTGGTGAATGCATGAATTATCTGAATATTTTTTTGAATCCGAGAAAAGCAGTTAAGGAAGGCTATGAGAAGCCCAATCTTTTGCTGGGCGCAGTGTTTGTTTTATCTCCCTGGATTTTATTTGTTTTAATTTTATTGTTTTACGGATTTGAATTGGACTTTGCTTCAATTGCATTCAATTTAATCAAAAGCATCCTGTTCTGGGCAGTTACAGGCGCAGTTTTGTTTTTTCTTTTAATGGTATTGAAAGGAAAAAATGCCGAATTTAATTTAAACGGAGTATTGTTCGGATTAAGCTTCATTCAATTGGCTTCAATTGCATTGGTTCTTGCAGGATTTTTTATTGTCAATATCCTTTCACCAACATTTTTCAGCGAATTAGCGGCAATAAACAACACGGCGCTTACTGCAGAACAGGCAATGGAAGGAATACAAGGAATTTCATTCATTGAGGACTCCTTTATGCTTGTGGCAATGTTAATGCTGGCATCATTGATTTTCCTGCTCTACATGCTTTACATGACTTACTTGATTATTTCAGTTCCCCGAAAAGACTGGATAGCAAAAAACATCATAATTCTGATGCTGTATCTGGGAATAAGCGGAATAATCCTTTTATTCAGCCCGATATAAACAAAAAAACCATTACTTATACATAATTGCCTTGTTTCTTTTCTTCCAAAAACTTTTATAAACACTATACTGAATTAAATAATAATTATTTTAGGTGGAATTCATGAAAGTCAAATGTCCGCGATGCAAGGAAATAATTAATCTTGATATTAATGAACATGAGGAAGGCGACGAAGTGGAATGCCAGGAATGCGGAGAAAGATGCATTGTTCTAGTGAATGAAGGAAAATTCAAGCTTATTACCGAAAGGCAGAAGTTTTTAGAGGAAAGCGATGACTTTGATACAGATGATGATGAATAAGATTAAAATAAATAATTAATTCAAATTTATTAATTCAAATTTATTAATTCAAATTTTCATCTAATAAACAATTCAAATTTTCCTGCGATTTTTCAATAAAAAAATCTTCCATTAAACCCAGTGTTCAAACATTGAATTTTTTTGCTGTTTTTTCAATCAATGAATTTTTTCCAATTGAACGCATTTTTTTCAGTTTCTTTTTTCCTGAATTGAATTCTTTCTGCCATTGTTCAGAGAATTTTCCTGAAATTATTTCTTTTCTTATTTTTGAAAGATTTTTTTGAAATTCTTTTCCGAATAATTTTGATGCGTTTTTTCTTGAGCCGAATTCCGCAGTATCGCTTATTCTAGAATAGGTTCCTTCAATCCCGAATTCACTCAGCAAATCAGCAAGAAGATTTATTTCCTTGAATGTGTAAAGATATGCGGTTTCAGGGGAAACTTTTGCCTTAATTAATTTCATGAAAACATTTTTTCCCAATTCAATCATTCCCCCTGCAAGAAATGCCTGCTCGCAGAAAAGGTTTGCCAATGCCTCTTCTTCAAATGAAATTTCAAATACTTTTGTCAAGCCCATTGCATTCGCAAGGGCTTTGGCGGTTTGAACTGCCTTTCCTGAACTGTTCTGCTTTGCCCCAATTAATCCAAAAACCTGCATTGGTTTTTTCTTTTCATTAAATGATTCCCTTAATTTTTTTCCGGTTGCAACAGGAGTAACCATTATTGCATCGCAATTTTTTGGGGGAATAATCTGCCTGAATGCAATTGCATAGCCTGAAGAAAAGCAGATTGTTTTTCCTTCAAGAAATTCTTTTTTAAGTGAATTAAACACTTTTTTTTGCGCAGGATCAGAAATTAAAAACATTATTATTTCTGCTTTTTCCGCCGCCTCATTGAATGAATAAACTTTGAATTTGTTTTTTTCCGCCTCTTTCCAGGAAGCATGGTTTTTTCTTGCGCCGACAATTACCTTGAAACCTGAATCGCGCAAATTCAGCGCCTGTGCTTTTCCCTGCGAACCAAAGCCGAAAACAGCAATTAATTTCTTTTTCAGGGTTTTATCCATTCAGACCACGGTTGCCAAAATCCAGGGAAAAGCAATGAACGTGCCTATTGTGCTTCCTACATTTGCAAGCGCAACAACCAATAAAACTTTTGTAAACTGGTTTTTCTGAAAGTCCTTGAATGAATTCAATTGATTTAAGTCCTCAAAGTCCTTTACTTTAGGGGAATTAATTTTTGCCTCAACCATTCCTGCAAACCATCCTGCTGCAAGAAACGGCTGAAGGGAAGTAATCGGCGCAACAAGAAACGCGGTTATTATTGATAAGGGATGCCCGCGCGCAATCAATACTCCCAGTGCGGAAAAAAATCCATTGATTAAAAACCATAAAATCAATACATCAATTGTCTGCTGGAATCCTTTTGCAAAAAAAGTATATGCAAATAATGCAATAATTGTGATTGGAATAATCCATTTAAGAACTGAAATAATTGATTTCTTTTTTTCAGGAAGCTTATTCAGATGGCTTACAGGCCTTTTTTTATCAAGGTATTTTTTCACGCCCTGCAAATGCCCTGCCCCAAGGACTGCGACAATTTTTTTTCCCGGAACTGAAAGAATTTTGTTTGCAATGAACAAATCTCTTTCATCAACAAGAACTTCTTTTATTGAAGGAAAATTTTCTGCAAGTTCCTGCATTAATTTATTCATTGCATCAGTATTTTTTAATTCATTTATTTTTTCCTGCGTTATTTCCTCTTTTTTTGAAAAAAAACCTTCAATGAATGAAATAAAAAGTTTTGCCTTTTCAATCAATGAAAGCCTTTCCATTGCGCGCTTTAATGTAATAGTCACATCCCTGTCAACCAATGCAATTGGAATTTTCTGCTCTTTTGCCGCGTTGATTGCCTGAAGCATTTCTTCCCCTGGCTTAATCCCTAATTTTTCGCCTATCTGCCTCTGGATTGAAGACAGCAAAAGATTTACTAAAAACAAATAGGTTTTTCCTTCTGAAACTATCTGCAGAATGTCTGTTTCACGCCATTTTTTTCCGCTTTTAAGCTGTTTAAACCTTGAATAATCCAATTCAACTGCCACAACATCAGGCATCTGCTCCTGAATAGTTTTTTTAACCAGTTCAACTGATTCATGCGAAACATGGGCTGTTCCAACCAGAATTATTTCCTTTCCATTGGATTTGATTGAATCAGTTAACACAAAGGCACTTCCTTAAAAAATCAAATAGAATTAAATACTAAATTAATATAATATTATAGTTGTTTATTTTATTGGTTTTTTATTGAATATTGGAGGAATTGAATTGAAGAAATTAATTGTTTTGATTTTAATGTTTTTATTGGCTTCGGGAGTTTATGCATTGGATGTTCCAAGCCAAAGCGATTTTGATGAATTAACCAGCAAAGTTGACTTAATAACTGATGATGTATCGGGACTGAAGACGCAATATGCTGATTATAGTTCTGACATGGATGAACTAAAGGATGACCTTACAGGATTAAAAAATGAGTACAGTGTTTACTGGGACCAAATGCAGGAGCTTGAAACACAGAATGACTCTTTGCTGAATTCGCTTGATTCAATCCAGTCAAAGCTAGATGAACTGGAAAAAGCTTTGAATGAAGGCATTTCTTCAAGGGATTCTGATTTAAGTGCGCTTCAAACAACAGTTACTGAATTAAGAACTGAATTGAATGCAGCAAAAGCAATTGCTAAAGAAAACCAGACATACATTAATGCATTAGAAGAGGAAAAACAAAAGTCCCCTTTGGCAGGATTATTCAGCTTAGGCGAAGTGGCAGTGTTTCCGGTAATTATTGGATTGCTTGTATTGGTATCAATTGCATTAATTGTTTTTGGATATATGAAAAGAGATGCAATAAAAGAAAAACTGAATTTCGGCTCAAATGAAAGCAAAGAAGAAGGCCTGACTTTTTTGGGAGAAAAAGATGAAAAAAAATCATTAAAGCAATTCACTGAAGACGAATTAGAAGCGCCAAAAAAAGGAAAATGGTCACTTTAATTTTAATCTCCTTAAAAAAGGAAAATGGGCAGTAATAACTGCCTTAACTTATTTTCTTACTCCAGTAATCTGCCTGACAAGCATTAAATCCTAATTTACATTATTTATAAAAAAAGCCATTAACATATCAATTTATATGTATTTTTGATATGTATTTGATTAGTGATTGATATGGGTGAAACTTTAGTAAGATTTGACGGAGTGCAGGAATTAATTATTGATAAACTGACTGGTTTAGGAATTTATAAAACTAAGAGCGAAGTTATCAGGGCAGGAATTCTTGAATTAGGAAAAGAATACAATGTCCTGAAAAGCACAGATGCAATGGAAAAAGAATTAGTTGCATTAAAGCTTGTTAAAGAAGAGAAAGAAATGAAAGAAAAAGGACTAAAATACTTAAGTGAAAAAGAAGTCAAAAAGAAATATGGATTCAAGTGATAAAATTGTATTCGCTTGAATATAAGCCAGGCTGGGATAAATATTTTTCTAAAATGGATAAAAGCACTCAATTAATTATTTGGAAAAAAATCCAGAAGCAAAAAGTTGAAACAAAAACGCGCCACCTAAAACACGGTTTGGATTATTCAATTGTTGAAGCTGGTCAGTACAGAATAGCAATTAAAATAAATGAAAAAGAAAAAATAAAACATGTTCATTTTGCAGGAAATCACAAGCAATATGAAAAATGGTTTAAGGAACAGTAATTCATTTTCCTTCTTTTTTCTTTTTGCATGCTTCGGTAAAACCTAAAAACAGCGGGTTCGGCGTTAACGGCCTTGAAGTAAATTCAGGATGGAACTGTGTTCCCAAAAAGAAAGGATGATTCTTTAATTCCATTATCTGCATGATTCTTTTTTTTGGTGCTTTTCCTGAAAAAATTATTCCTTTTTTTTCGAGCAGTTCAATGTATTTTGGATTCACGTTAAATCTGTGCCTGAATCTTTCATGGATTTTTGTTTTTTCATATAATTTAAATGCAAGCGAGTTTTTTTCAACCAATAAATCATATCCGCCAAGGCGCAGGGTTCCGCCTAATCCTTCAATGTCTTCCTGTTCGTCAAGAATTTTAATTACCGGATTTTTTGCTTTTGAATTAACTTCAGTTGAATCCGCCTCTTTTAGCCCGCATTTATTTCTTGCAAATTCAATTACTGCCATCTGCATTCCATAGCACAAGCCCAGAAAAGGAATTTTCTTTTCCCTTGCATATTTAATGCATTTGATTTTTCCTTCAGTTCCTCTTGCACCAAAACCGCCTGGAACAATCAATCCGTCAATTTCCTTTAATTCGTTTTCAGTTTTTGAGGTTCCTTTTTCAATTGCGGTTGTTTCAATCCATTTCACTTTAATATTGCGGTTAATTGCCACTGAACAATGCTCTAATGCCTTTAAAATTGAAATATATGAATCAGCCAGCCCAGTGTATTTCCCTGCAATTCCCACAGTAATGGATTTATCTGACTTAACCATGTTTTTTTTGGTCCATTCAATTAATTTTTTTGAATTCGTTAACCTGAATTTTTTATTTAATTTTAATTTTTCTAAAATAATTTCATCTGCATTCAAGGTGCGCAGAAACAACGGGGCTTCATAAATGTTTTCAACATCATGCGAGCCAAAAACCCTTTCAATCGGGACATTTGAGGAAATGGATATTTTTTCCTTAATGGATTGGGGAATTTTATTCTGCGACCTGCATACAATTATATCAGGCTGCAGGCCTAATTCAATTAAGCGTTTAATGCCAAGTTGGGCTGCTTTTGACTTGAATTCTCCCACGCTTCTCGGCTCTAAAATATAGGTTAAATTAATTACTGCAACATTTTCTTCCCCTTCTTCATAACGCAATTGGCGGATTGCTTCAAGGAAAAACATGTTTTCGTAATCCCCTACTGTTCCGCCAATTTCAACCAAGATTACATCTGCATTTGATTTAACCGCCAGTTCGCGCAGGACTTTTTTTGCTTCTCCTGTGACATGGGGAATGAACTGCACATCCCTTCCCAAGTATTCGCCTTTTCTTTCTTTTTCAATTATTCTTTGATAAATTCTTCCGGAAGTAACAAAGCTTTCATTGGTTAAATTCATATCCATGAACCTTTCATAAGAGCCCAAATCCATGTCGCATTCAAATCCGTCATCCAATACAAACACTTCCCCGTGACGGAAGGGATTCAATGTTCCTGAATCAACATTCAAATAAGCCTCTAATTTTATCGGGGCAACCTTTATTCCCCTGTCAATCAATAATTTGCCTAAAGAAGAAGTGAATATTCCTTTGCCTAATCCTGAAATAACTGAACCGGTAATTACAATGTATTTTGTTTTTCCTGATTTGTATCCTTTCGGAATCGGCGAATAAAATTCATCACTTGATTTATTTGAAATTATATCACATAAATCTTTATTGCTCATTTCAACCCTTCATTCAAACTAATAAAATAAGACACTTTATTATTTAAATTCTTCGGATGAAAAATACTAGAGACTTAACGCGCTAATTTTAAAGCAAAAAAATAATATTTAAAGCTATTCTATCGTCTAAATTCTCCCAAAGCTGAGAGTACTGCCAGACCGTTTAGGGCTGGCTGGTGAATCAGCATAAATACAATTTCTTTATTGTTTCTCTTATCGCGCGCAGCCGGCAAAGCCGGCTCTGTTGAAGGCGCGATAGGAGAATGACAATTATGGTTGA
>JBDRGO010000032.1:0-6453 GCA_043817715.1 Candidatus Iainarchaeum sp.
GCATGAGTCAAATATTTTGAAACAATCGGAAGCAGTGCAAGCGAAACCAGAAAAACGCTTAAAATTCCCGCATATTTTGAAAAAACAAAATAAGAAATTACCAATAAAACAATTGAGTAAATGAAACTGATTAAAAAGAAATTAATCGGCTTTTCAGCCTTGGTAAATACAAGCAAATTATCCATTAAAGGCATGCAGAAAATAACTGCATTCAGGTTAATAAAAGTTTTTGAAAACACTATTTTGTTTTGTCAAGAATTTCAAGGAATTCAGTCCGGTTAATGCTTCCGATTTTAGTGCTTTCCAATACTGCAACCCCTGTTTTAGGCAGGTATTTCCATTGCGATTCAAAGCCCTGCTTTTTTACTTTAGTGAAATAATCGCTGGTTTTTTTGAAATGCTTCTGCGAATTGTTCTTGAATTTTGCATCTTTTGAGGCTTTTCTCAACCCCAAACAAAAAGGATATAATTCCAGAAAATTTGGTTCATTTTTATCCAAAGAAATGAACGGAAACAAAACACACTGCAAAGGCCTTTCAGAATAAATCCTGCATTTATTTGAATCCATTAAAAAAGTACAAGCATTTTTTGTTCTTTTAAATGCAAGAGTAGGCAAAGCCATCACTTCTTTCGGGGCAAATGATTTCAATTCCTTAATTGAATTAAAAAATTTTTTTTCAAGAAAAGCAGAAGGCAATAAAAAACCTGCTTTGAATTCCCCGACAAAAAACTGCATAAACAACTGCGTGTAATCAGAAATAAATTCCTCTTCAGGAATGCCCATGAATTTGCTTATTTTTTTGGCTTCCTCCGGCAAAATCTGAATAAAATATTTCTTGCAGCAGGTTCCGCAATTAGAACAGTCAAAATCCATTTACAAACCCCCTTAATATAATAAAGAAAGAAAGTGATATAAATTAGTTTGGATGCAAACAAAGAACTGCCTAAAATACGCAATAAAACACAAAAAAAAATCAAAAATTTAAAAAAAAATAAACAACAACCAAAGAAAAAACACCAACAACAGAACAATCAATGGATTTAATCACACCAATAATAATACTAATACTAATAGCAATAATCGCAGGAACAGCAATAACATTCCTAGGAAAACCAAAAAAAGAAAACAAAAACAAGTTAGGATACCCCTAACTCCCTTTCTCTTTTTTATTTCTTTTATTAACCGAAAGAACGCTTTAAAAAGTTAATTTAAAAGAAAAGTATTAAGTGCAATGCTTCCGTGTCCTAGTGGTTCAAGGAGCCTGACTTGTAATCAGGAGATCGAGGGTTCGAATCCCTTCGGAAGCTTCAAACTTCTTTCTTTACTGCATTAGAAATTTTTTTCAGATAACCTTTATCCAATGCATGCGGAAGGATTTTTTTCAGGGAAGGAGTAATTGAATTTGCCAATGCTTTTGCTGCCGCCAGTTTTATTTCAGGAGTTATTTTTTTTGCTTTTGCCTCAATTAATCCCTTAAATAACCCTGGAAAAACCAGTACATTATTCACTTGGTTTGGGTAATCGCTTCTTCCGGTTGCGACAATTTTTGCTCCTCCTGCAAAAGCCTTTTCAGGTGAAATTTCAGGGAAAGGATTTGCCAAGGCAAAAATTATCGGGGAATTCATTGAAGCAATATTTTTTTCAGTTAAAATATTTGCAACGCTTACGCCGATGAATACATCTGCATTAATTAATGCCTGATTTAATGTTCCTGAAAAATTATTTTTGGTTAATTCAGTCAGTTCTTTTTTATATCCAAGTAAGTTTTCTGAATAAATCAACGGACCTCTGCTGTCAAAAGGAATTAATTCTTTTGGAGCAAAATCTTTGCTTGCATACAGTAATTTGATTATTGCAGTTCCTGCTGCTCCGGTTCCAACCAAAACAATTTTTAATTCATTGAATTTTTTTCCAGTTAATTTGCATGCATTAATTAATCCGGCTAAAACAACTATTGCTGTTGCATGCTGGTCGTCATGCACTACAGGAATCCCCAATTCCTGCAATTCATTTTCAATTTCAAAGCATTCAGGGGACTTAATGTCCTCCAAATTGATTGCTGCAAAAGTGGGAGAAATTGCTTTAATTGCATTAATTGTTTCAGTTGAATTTTTGGCTTCAATTACTATCGGAAACGCATTTATTCCGGCAAGTTCCTTGAATAAAAGGCATTTTCCTTCCATTACAGGCAGGCTTGCTTTCGGGCCGATATTTCCCAAACCAAGCACTGCGGTTCCGTCACTGATTACTGCCAGAGTGTTTCCTGAAATTGTTAATCTATCTGCCGCAGATATTTTTCTGTGAATTTCTTTGCATGGAAAAGCAACACCAGGAGTGTATAAAAGAGAAAAATTTTTTTTATTCAGTTTTTCTTTTGAATTGACCTCGATTTTTCCCTTTAATTTGAAATGCAATTTCATTGAATCAGATTTCTGTTTTTTTTGGTTTTTTAAAGCCATTAAATTTCACTCTGTTGTCTTTTCACTCTGTTGTTTTTGCTTTACTGGATTAAATTCAAATAGTTTTTATAATTATTATTTTCTTTAATTTTATAAATCAATTTTTTGTTTAATTTAACCGGTTTGATTAAGGCATTGAATGAAAGAATTGAACTTAATTCTTTTTCTGAAATAAAATTCTTTTCCAAAATAGCTTCTTTAATTGGCTTATTTTTTTCATTTGCTTCCTTGATTAATCTTGCAAGAACAAAGTAACCCAAATAAGGGTTTAATGCAGTTGCATAAGAATGGCTTTCTTCTAATAATTTCATGCACTGCTTTTTGTTTGCCTTGATTCCTTTAATGCATTTATCTGAAAGCATTTTCATTGAATTTGAAAGCAATTGAATTGATGATTCAAGCGAATACAATATCACAGGAGTGAATACATTTATTTCCAACACTCCTTCCTGTGCTGAACGGTTAACAGTCAAATCCATTCCTTCAGCATAAAAGCAGGCCATTTTTGTTGCTTCTAAAATAGAGGGATTTATTTTTCCAGGCATAATAGAACTGCCTGGCTGGACTGCAGGCAAAATAATTTCATTTAATCCTGCATTCGGCCCTGAATTCAAAAGCATTAAATCATTTGAAATCTTAATCAATGAATTTGAAAGCATTTTCAAAGCATTTGAATAGGAAACGAATGAATTCATTGAATGCATTAATTCAAATGATTTTCCCTGATTTTTTGCAGGAACAAATCTGAATCCTGAAATTTTCCTTAAATTCAAAACAGTTTTTTTTCTGTAATCAGGATGAGTATTGATTCCGGTTCCGACTGCAGTTCCTCCTAAAGGCAGTTCAAGCAATTTTTTTTCTGCTTCATTAATTTCATTTAATGCAGAATCCATTAAAGAAACATAACCAAAAAATTCCTGCCCCAAAGTAATCGGAACAGCATCCATGAAATGAGTTCTTCCGCATTTCAAAACCGAATTAAATTCCTTTGATTTTTTTTCAAATGAGTTCTTTAATTCAGTTAATTCTTTTTTTAATTTCTGCGAATGCATTAAAATTGCCAAGCGGACAACTGAAGGCATTACATCATTTGAGGATTGACTCATATTGACATCATTATTCGGATGAATCAAATACTGGCCTTTTTTTCCGCCCAAAAATTCAGTTGCCCTATTAGCAAGTATTTCGTTTGCATTCATATTGAATGAAGTGCCTGCGCCTGCCTGAAAATAATCCAATAAAAAATGCCCAACAAATTTTCCTTTAATTAATTCATTACAGGATTTCTTAATTGCATTAAATTTTTTGGATTCAAGCAATTTAAGTGAGTGGTTTGCTTCAGCGCAAGCCAGTTTAATTTGCCCTAATGACTTCATTAATTCCATTGAAGGCATTAAACCTGAAATTTGAAAATTCTGGATTGCGCGCGCAGTAAAAACCCCAAAATAAGCCTCTTCCGGAACCTTTGCCTTTCCCAATGAATCCAATTCAATCCTGAAACCAGCCATAAAAAACACTATTAAAACAGTAATAGAATGCTTTTTATAAATACTTTTTATAAAAAAATGACAAAAAAAAATTGAAAAGCAAAAAAGAAAGGTTTAAATATATTAATTACTTATAATTCTCAAATTGTATTATAATTTAGCATATTAAATTTTGGACGGGGTTTAAATGAAAAGATTATTGATATTTTTAGCTTTTATTTTAATGATTAATGGAGTTTATGCTCCAGATGCACACATAGTGACTATTGTTGCACCAAATGACAGTGGAACATATATTTCTCCAGTGCTTGCAGATTACAACATTGTCTGGACTTATTGGTACACGGCATTTGGCGCTCCAGGACACGATACAAATGTATCTATTTATGTAAGTGTTGACCAAAATGACCATGACCAGACACTGCGTTTGGATGTAAACATGGATGAATATTGTGACCCAAACGCCGAAGACGGCAGCGGATATATGAGCTATGCGAATCCTGCAACCTGTTCTTATTTGTGGAGTGGCGTTTCATTTTTAGCTGATGCAAATTATTTAATTGATATAAACGCATTAACTTACCATATAACAGATGAAACTGATGTCAACATAGTGCAAGATGTTTCAGATGCCTCATTTTATTTAGACCAAAATGCATCAACAACTTCATGGGATGCAAATGAATCATGGAACAACAATGACGTAAACATTCTTTTAACCTGTAATGACGGAGGCTCATGCACTTCAACAAATTACAGATTAGATACAGATGCCACAACCACCGTAAGTTATGGCGATTGGACCACTTATGATGCCAACGGAATTTTACTGCAAGCAGACGGAAACTACGCACTAGACTTCAACACAACAGATGAAGCAGGAAATATACCAGACCAAAATTTGTTTTATGTTTTAATAGACCAAACCACTCCAACAACTTCATGGGACTGGAACAATGCATGGTATGTGGATGACATAAACATTCACTTAACATGCAATGACGCAACAAGCGGATGCAATAAACATTCACTTTACAGAGTAGACACTAATTCAGCAAACGGAATTTCATGGGGAGCATGGCAAGCATACGACGCAAACGGAATACTATTCCAAACAGACGGAAACTGGGCAATAGACTTCAACTCAACAGACAACGCAGGAAACCTAGGAGACCAAAACTTATTTTACGTACTAAGAGGAAGCACTTTACCAGAAGTAACAATCCTAACCCCAATTTCAGGAACATACTGGGGAACAGGCGCAGATATGAACGTTGCATTCACAATAATTGACAGAGATAATCCAAGCGAAATAAGTCTTTATATTTACTTTGATACCGTGCCAGGAGGACAAACTCATTACACTGAGGATCCAATTTTATTAGTAGCTGAGGAGGAATATTGTGACAACACTGATTTCAGTGAACTAACTCAATGCAATATTACTCTTCCCACAACCACTATAATGACAGCATTTGGACTTTCCGACGGAAACTACTACACAGATCTAAACTTCTATGACAACGACAACGCAGACGATGCAAACTTCACATCAGAAAACTTTATGATTGACACTGTCGGCCCATTAATCAGCGACGGAAATTACTCCGTTGACTTAAACGCAGTAAGCGATTTCGACATGTTCTTTAAATTAGACGACAACATTCACTTCCTAGCAATACCTAATGATTCAAATGCATTAGCATCAGGATCATTCATAACCGACATAAACATTTCACTAAGCGGTTCAGCAACAAACCCCAACCAATCACTATGCTCTCAATTATGGGGCGACCTATACTTAGGAACAGCAATAGCCTCAGACCAAAACGGAGGAGGAATGCAAAACTGCGGAGCAGACTCAACCGCAGACATAAACTTCGCAATGACCTCAACCACAGACGGAAACTGGACATTTGATTTTAATGTAGGCACATTCGACGCAAACTTTGAAATAGGAGACGTACTATTCAGCGCAAAAGACCAAGCAGGAAACTGGGGAACATGGGAATCAGCAACCGACGCAAACCTATTACTATACTCAGTAGGAATACCAGACGGACTCGACGGAAACTCAACCAACTGGCAAGACATAAACGACTTCACCGCAATAAATTTATTCACAATATCACCAACAACAGACTACGGAAAAATCCTATTCTACGGCACACTAAACATGGCAACAGCATCAAAAGCAAAAACACTAATGACAATAGGCAACTACTTATCAATAACACAACAAGCCTCAGGAGACATAAACATTTCAGTAAACACAGCAATATCCTCAGACATAAACCTAACAGCACAAATAACACAATACCATTTACCACACAGCACACAACCAGGAATAAAAATGGACGGAGACAGAAACTGTGACGCAAGCATCTGCACAGGATACGCATACGACACAGACACAGGACAATTCGACATAAACGTACTGCACTTCTCAGATTATATCTCAGACCAAACCTCACCAACAGTAACAAACACAACAAACGCCTCACAA
>JBDRGO010000033.1:0-18904 GCA_043817715.1 Candidatus Iainarchaeum sp.
GCCTTGCTTCCATTCTTATCCAGTGCTGTAATGGCAGATTCAGTTCAGCAGTGTCTTCAATTGAGATGATTCTTTCTCTTTCAGGAATAAATGATGCTAATACATTCAATGTTGTTGTTTTTCCTGAACCAGTGCCGCCTGCAATTAAAATATTTGCCGGCTTTGAGCTTAGCCCTTCAACAAACATCCATAAATAGGCAGCAAGTTCGCTTGAAAAAGTTCCATTATTCATTAAATCAATTATTGAGTAAGGGTCTGCCTTGAATTTTCTGATTGTTAATGATGCTCCGCTGGCTGAAGCAGGCGGAATTGTTGCATTAACCCTTGAGCCGTCAGGCAATCTTGCATCCAATAAAGGGGAACTGATGTCAACCCTTCTTCCAATCTGTCTTGCAATTCTGTTGATTAAGTCTTCAATGTCTTTTTCTGAATAAAATTCAATGTTTGTAAGCATCATTTCATATTTTCTGTGAAAAACATAAACTGGTTTCTGCGAGCCGATAATCATTATTTCTTCAAGCTGGTCATCCTTGATTAATTCATCAATCAATCCATATCCAACCATTTCCCTTACTATTGCATCAACATAGAATTCGTATTTTGATTCAGGAATCCGTAGTTCAGGGCTTTCTCTCAGCATTTCCATTATGCGTTCATAATAGACATTTCTTCTTTGTTCAGGGTCCCTGATTTTGTAGGGGGAAACAGAAATCAACCTTGTTGCCGCTTCCTTTAATGTATTGATTATTGCCTTTTCCGGACCCGTAGGCCTTGGAACAGGGGTATAATAATAATTTAATCCTGATTTTAATTCATAAATTGTTGTTTTGCCGTAATGGTCTATTTCTTTTTTTTCTTCTTCTTCAAGCTGTTTTTCCACATCGCTTTTTTCAGGCTTTTCTTCTGTTATTTCCTTTCTTTTTTCTTCCAGTTTCTTTATCATTTCAATTTTGTTTTTTTCAATGATTTTTTCCATTCCCTGCATTGGAGATTGCGTTGGTTTTTCTTCCGGTTCGGAAAGGATTTTTTTCAGTTCTTCTTTTGCCTGTTCTTTTGACTTTATTTTTTCCTCTGTTTTCTGCTTTTCAATCCTTTCCTTTTTGAAGTCCTTTACCGTAATTATTGGCTTGGGTTTCGGCTTTTCCTCTTTTATTTCTGCAGGAATTTTTTCTTCAGGTTTCGGTTCCTTGATTTCTTTTTCTTCAGGCTCGCTTTTTTTTGCCTTGACTTTTTTCAGTAATTCATCCAACGGACTGCCCATTAATCACACCACTAACATAAGAAAAGTATTCTAATATATATTATTTTACTTTATATTCAATCGCTTCAGGAATTATGGAATTATTGCCATTTGCTTTATAATTTATTTATTTGAATTTTTTATATTGATTAATTTGTGAATTTGCTGTTTTTGTTTTTAATTTGAATTTTTTTGCTTTAATTCAATTACTACGCAGTCTTTCCATTCATGGATTTCTTTTACTTCGCCTGATTTTTTCAGTGAATTTATTTTTTCCTTTAATCCTGCATTTTTTTCAATGAAAACATAATTTGAATTGAAATTCGGTTTAATCAGTTCAAGCCTGTTTTCCTGAACAATCTGTTTTTTCACTTCAAATAATTCTGCATTAAAGTCCTTCAAATAATATGAATCAAGCCCTTCAGTGTAATAATTATGCGTATTATGGTAGAAAAGCATGGGAAAATCATCATACTGCCATAAAAAAACAACTGATTTTTCTGGGGTGTTTTTTTCCAGCCATTCACTGCATTCCCTGAAGGAACTTCTTTCAGGGTCAAGTGAATTAATTGTGCTGAAAGCGGTCATTCCGATAAACAAAGCCGTAATTAAGGCAAGTGCGGCAATTTTTTTTGGCTTAATTTCTTTGGTTAATTCATTGAATGAAAAAGCCGAAAACAAAACCGCAACCGGAACAAAGAAATCAATTACCCTGATTGATTTTACCGCCATTAAAAGAAACAAAAGCAGCGGAAGAAACAGTTCCCTGGATTTTGCAGTAAGTTCGCTTTTTTTGAATGCGATGAAATAAAACAATAAAAGCAGGAGAAAAATTATCGGAAGGGATGAAATCAGGAAAGACCATGAGCTGAATGAATTCCATTCGCCTATGCTCATTCCTGGTTCTCTTAATGTTGCTGCTCTTAAATCGCTTGAAATACCTAAAATAATATTATCAGGAAAAAAAGGATTAATAACCATTCCTAAAATGATTCCCAGCAGGCAGAATGCAAAAATTTTTCCATTCAGTTCTTTTTTGGTTAAATAAATTCCGAAAGAATAACTTAATGCAAGCAATGCAATTGCGGGAAAAGCAGCATAGCTCCATACAAAAATAAATGAAACTGCCGCAATTCCCAAATAATTTTTTTTCTGCATTAAATAAAATCCGATTAAAAAAAGCAACACCCCTAAAGTGATTGCCCTTCCCAATAAAAGCCTGTAAATGAATGATTCCGAGCCCAAGGCAAAAACAATTACCCATAATTCCGCATGATTAATTTTGTTTTCTTTTAACAGGAAATAAAAAAACAAAAAAACCAATGAAAGCAAAATCAAATTAGCTAATTTTAATCCGAAAGCCAAATCCTCAAATAAAGTGAATGGAATCAAATACAAATGAAACAAGAAATGCTTGTCCACAAAATTCCTGTTCAATGGAGTGAACTGCATCCAGGGAAATTCCTTTGGAACCAGTCCGTCATCCAGCATTATTTTAGCAAGCTTAATATGGTAAAACGAGTCGTTTCCGTATAATTCAGGGGAATAAAAGGAAAAAAACCCATAAATCAATAAAACAAAAGCCAGAACCGCAAAAATTCCAAAAAACCTGTTTTGAAAGAAATTCATTGAATTAATTAAAAGAAAAAAGAATTAAATAATGAGTTATTTGTTTAATTTTTTGTTTTTTTATTTAAAAATAATTTTTCTCAATTTTTCAATTCATTCTTTTCTTTTTTTCACACTTTAATTCTCTCTTTTCTGAATTTTTTCCTTTACTTCTTTCAAGAATTCATTTATTTTCATTGTTTTCTGGTTTCCTTTCCTGTCCCTTACATTAACTGTTCCTGCTTCCAATTCTTTTTCTCCAATTACTATCATTAAAGGAATTTTTTTCATTTGAGCATCTCTTACTCTGTATCCGACTGATTCATTTCTTGAATCAATTTCTGTCCGAATGAATTCTTTTCTAAGCAATTCATTTATTTTTTCAGTATATTCCTGCAAATGTTCTCCTAAAGGAATTAATTGAATTTGTTTTGGTGCTAACCATAAAGGAAATGCTCCGCCATAATGTTCAATTAATATTCCAAAAAATCTTTCAATTGAACCAAAAATTGCTCTATGAACCATTACCGGCCTGTGCTGATTGTCGTCTTTTCCAATATAAGTTAAATCAAATTTTTCTGGCATTGAAAAATCAACTTGAATTGTTCCGCATTGCCAGCTTCGTCCAATTGAATCTTTTATATGAAAATCAATTTTTGGACCATAAAATGCTCCATCTCCTTCATTGATTTTGTACTTAATTTTTTTTGCATCAAGCGCATTCTTTAATGCATTTGTTGCAATTTCCCATATTTCATTTGAACCCATTGATTTTTCTGGTTTAGTGCTTAATTCAACATGGTAATCATTAAATCCAAAAGCTGAATAAGTTTCTTCACATAAATTAATTAAATCAATTAATTCATTCTTTAATTGTTCTTCAGTGCAAAAAACATGTGCATCATCTTGAGTGAATTTTCTTACTCTGAATAATCCATTTAATACTCCGCTTAATTCATGTCTATGAACTACTCCAAATTCTCCTGCTCTAATAGGCAGGTCTCTGTATGAATGCCTTTTTGATTTAAATACAAGCAATCCTCCAGGACAATTCATTGGTTTTACTGCAAAATCTTCGTCATCAATTTTAGTAAAATACATGTTGTTTTTGTAATGGTCCCAGTGTCCTGAAGTTAACCATAATTCTTTTTTCAAAATTAATGGAGTCATTATTTCTTCATAATTTCGTTCAAATAATTTTTCCCTCATAAATTTCATCATTTCGCTGATGACAATCACTCCGTTTGCATGAAAGAATGCAACTCCTGGAGCTTCTTTTTGCATTGAAAATAATTCAAGTTCTTTTCCTAATTTTAAATGATTTCTTTTTTCTGCTTCCTCTAAGTTATGAAAATATTCTTCAAGCATTTCTTTTTTTGGAAAAGCAATTCCATAAATTCTTTGAAGCATTTTATTTTTTTCATTTCCTCTCCAATAAGCCCCTGCAAGTTTTGTAAGTTTGAATGATTTTAAGTAAGAAGTATTTGGTACATGGGGTCCTTTGCATAAATTACTAAATTCTCCTTGAGAATACATTGTTCCAGTTTTTCCTTCAACAGCATTAGTTAATTCAATTTTATATGGGTCATTTTTGTAATATTCCAGTATTTCTTTTTTTGGAACTTCTTTTTTAGTTATTTCAATTTTTTCTTTAACTATTTTCTGCATTTCTTTTTCAATTTCTTTTAATTCATCCTGAGTTATTGGTTCCATTCCATAATCCTGGTAAAATCCGTTTTCAATTGCTGTTCCAACACCTAATCCAACTTTGTTTCCTTTTAATCTAATAATTGCTTGAGTCATTAAATGGCTTGCTGAATGCCAGAAAATGTCTTTTCCTTTATTTGAATCAAATGTAAGCACTTTGAATTTTCCTGATTCATTTAATTCAGTGTTTAAATCCATTTCTTTTCCATTTAATTCAATTGCAAGAGCTGCTCTGAATAATCCTTCTCCAATGCCTTTCACTACTTCTTCTGCATTAATTCCTTTTTTGAATTCTTTTTTGTTTCCATCAGGAAATTCCAATTCAATTTTATCCATAAAAATCCCTTAAATTATAGTAAAACAATCCCCCTAAAAGCATTAAATAATTAATGCAATAAAACGTGACTTAAATTCCTTTAAAAAAGGCATTAAAATCATAAATCCTTTCATTCATTCATCAGTTATGCCTTCACGCAATTTATGCCTTCAGTGCAAGGGAAGAGGTTTTTGCGGACAAAAATGTGTTATTCTTGAAAGGCATCAGCAGAAGCATAAATTAATTGATTCATTCAAGGGGACTGATTTCAATGCATTCACTCCTCCAGGTGTTTTTATTGGATGGAATAATTACCCGAATATATCTTTTAGTGCTTTAAGTTCGCAGGAAAATGAAAGAGAACTTCAATTTTATGATAAAGAAGAAAAATGGTTCGGTTTGCCGCAGGAAAAAATCATTTCAATGCGCCAGAATTTATTGGCTTCGGCTAAAAATTTTTCTGTTTCTCAGGCGCAGAACCCTTCAAGGGATTTAGGTATTTTGCAGGAAATTGCTTTAAGTGATAATTCCACTGAAATTGAATTAAAATTAAAATCAAAACCAAGAACTTTTCTTGATTTTAATGCATTAACTTCTCCAGTAAGTTCTTTTGCTTTAGCTGAAAAAATTATTTTAACTGAAAATCCAAGAATTCCTGCTAAAGCAGAATATTTATCTAGTGACACTGATGTAAAATCAGTTACTGCAGTAATGGAATTATTGGATTCTGGATTGGATTTAAGCCATATTCAAAAAATTTTTTCTTCTGGTTTATTAGGTGAAAAAAAGAAAAGAAAAATTGTCCCCACAAGATGGAGCATTACTGCATTAGATTCAAATATATCTGAAAAATTAATTAATGAAAAAATTTTGTTTTATTCTGAAATTAATTCTTTTCAAGTATTTGAATCAAATTATTTAGATAATCATATTTTGATTTTATTGGTTCCTGATTCGTGGAAATTTGAAGTAAATGAATTATGGGCTGGAGGGAGTGTTTGGAGTCCTGATGAAGCACAGGCAATAAATGATTTTGAATTTTCTAGAGGAAGAAAATCATATGCTTCAAATGTTGGAGGAGCATATTATGCCGCGCGCCTGCCGATAACACAGTATTTGGAAAATAAAAAACGCCAATCAGCGGCAATTGTTTTTCGAAAAATTTCCGAAGGATATGACGTGCCTTTAGGGGTATGGGTAATAAGGGAAACAGTAAAGAATGCTTTAAGCAAAAGAGCATTAGAATTTTATGAATTGGATTTAGCACTTCGTTTTATTAAAAACAGATTAGGTGAAACTGAATTCAATGAACTGAAATCAAAATCAGTTTTATTAAAAGAAATCGGAAAGCAGAAAAAATTGTTTGAGTTTGCGTGATAAAAAAATTGTTTTACTTAACTCAGGCAAAACAAAAATTGTTTGAATTTAATTAAATTCAATTGTTTAATCTTTTATTTAGTTTGCCCTAATTTTTTTTTCCATTTTTTGTGTTCTTTTATTGCGTTTTCATTTTGTTTTTTTCTCCATTGTCTGTGTCTTTCTGTTGCCTTCACTATTTCATTATATAATTCAGTACTGGCAATATTGAATTCCCCCACAAAAAAAAAATATAATGGTACAGCAGTTAATGCATTTCCTTTAATCGCAATTGCCGGAAAATATGTTCTTCCTAAAGCATCAATTTCAAGTTCAGGATAAAAAACACATTCAATTTTTTGCCCTGTGCTTGTTGTTGCTTCAAATTCCAGCTCTCCATTTTCATTTTTTTTAGTAATGCTTGTTTTGTTTGTTTTTTTTGTAATTTCCCTTACAAATGCAGCACCTTTTTCAGTGAGTCTGTTTATCGGGTCTTCTGAATGTAAGTACTCAAAAAAAGCAGGATTTCTTTCCTGAAGTATTTCTTGATATAATTTATTTCTCGCCAGTTTGCTTGTTTTTTGTGCAGTGCCTGCCAATATGGCTTTATGCGGATTAGCTGGAAAAGTTTGTGTTTTTCTGACGCTCACTAACTTCACTTTTTATATTTCCCGAACTGCGCCAATAATGCTTCTAATTGAATTCTTTCATTTGCTCCCTGTGTTAAGCGGAAGCTGTATTCCCCTAGTTCATCAATTAAGTCAATTTTTGTTTTGGAAGGAATTTCTTCTTCCGGCGCATTGATTAATTCCCTGTATATTTGAAGCGTTACATCTTCTCCGTTCATTCCATGGTCCAGCATTAAATCCTCAAGCATTTTTCTTGCTTCAAGGAATTTTGCATCCAGCGCAAGCAAAAGCATTTTTTTTATTTCTTCAGGGCGCGCTCTTGAAGCAACATCAAAAACAGTTTTTTCTTCAATTGATTTAGACAATGAACTTGTTGCTTCCAATACATTAATTGCTTTCCTTAAATCCCCTGCAGAAACATAATTAATTGCATTCATTGCTTTTTCATTTAATTTCAGATTTTCTTTTTCTGCAATTTCCTTAATCCGCCCTTCAATTTCTTTTGAAGTAAGCGGCTTGAACCTTGAAACAACGCATCTTGATTGAATCGGCTCAATTATTTTGCTGGAATAGTTGCAACTTAAAATAAATCTCGCTGTTTTAGTGTATTTTTCCATGGTCCTTCTTAGTGCTTGTTGTGCGTCAGGAGTCAATGCATCTGATTCATCCAGAAAAATTATTTTAAATCCTGCATCAAATGAAAGCGTTCTTGCAAAATCCTTTATTGTGTTTCTTACCACGTCAATTCCGCGTTCATCAGAGGCATTTAATTCAAGAAAATTCTGTGAAAAGCTTTCCCCGAACATTTCCTTTGCTAATGCAACTGAAGCGCTTGTTTTTCCTATTCCTGCCGAACCGGAAAAAAGCATGTTCGGCATGTTTTTTTCTTTTGCGTAATTCTTTAACCTTGAAACAATTGTTGTGTGCCCGACAATTTCACTTAATTTTTTCGGCCTGTATTTTTCAACCCATGGAAGAGTTTCATTCATTTGAATCAATTTAATTATTGAAGGCAATGGTTTTAAAGTATTCTTGTCAGTATTATAATTAGTTATTTGGTGATTCAATGCCTGAAAATCAGAATGTTTTTGTTGTTACAACTCCTTTTGTCCCGAATTATGAAATAAAAGAAGTTAAAGGGCTTGTATGGGCTTCTTCAGTTAAGGCAAAATTTATTTTAGAGGACATTATTGCAACTTTTCGCATTCTTTTAGGCGGAAATATTCCTGAATACTGGCATTTAATTGATGAGGCAAGAAGGGAAGTTTTAAGGGAATTAACTGAAAATGCAAAAAAAATGGATGCTGATGCAGTAATAAGCTTCAAATTAATGTCTTCCCAGATTGTTCCGGGAACAATTGAAATAATGGGTTATGGCACTGCAGTAAAGCTGAAGTAATGGATGTGTTTGAATGGATAAAAAATTTTTTTCATTAATTGTTTTATTTTTTGTAAGTTATTTTTTTATATTGATTTTTTCTTCAGTAAGCATTATCTTGCATGATTTTTTTGCAAACATTCCACTAATAAATTCAGTTACAAATGCTTTGTTTCCTTTGGCGCAGTTTGATTTCTCAACTTTTCCCTGGAAAGCGGATTATCTGATGATTTTAATTCCTTTGCCTGCGTTTTTTTTCACTTATTTCCTTATTGACTGGGGAAACGAATTTTTTGACACAAAGTTTTTATTGAATCCGGTGTTTCCTGTGCTGTTTTTTATTGCTTCTCTTTTAATGTTCCAGATTGTCCTGATAATTTATTTCGGAAATATTTCTTACCTGAACGGCGGGCAGGAAATACCTTTTGATGTGCTTAATGAATTCAAAAATTCGCCATATGCAATATTTGTTTTTGCATGCATTATGGGTTGGGCAAGCAGAAAGATAATGAATTTTATTGATTGATTTTTTTAGCTGTGGTTTAATTGATGCGTTTTTTTATTGAATGGCATGGCTGTTCAATGAGCAAGAATGAAACTGAAATGATTAAAGGGGTTCTGGAAAAAAATTCTTTTTCTGAAATTTCAAATCCTGAAAAGGCGGATTTAATTATTCTGAATGCCTGCGGAGTGAAGGATGCAACAGAAAACAGGATGATTAAACGAATCCGTGAACTCAATGAATTAAGGAAAAAAAACTCCCGTTTTATTGTCTTCGGATGCCTTTCATCAATTTCCCCTGAACGGATAAAAAAAATTTCAGATGAAATTGAATTATGCGGAGTAAACTTAAATGATTTATGCCGGCTTTTGGAAATATCTCTCTGTTCTTTTTCTCCGATTGTTTCTGTCAAAAGATTCAATGAATTTATTTCCATTATTTCAATTGCCGAGGGCTGTCTGGGAAAATGCAGTTACTGCGCCACAGTTAATGCAAGAGGCAAACTGAAAAGCCACCCTATCAATGAAATAAAAAAATCATTTGAAAATGCATTAAAGGACACAAAAGAAATATGGCTTACTGCGCAGGATACAGGGGCATATGGATTTGATTCAGGAAAAAACCTTGCTGATTTGCTGAAAGAGCTGTTAAAGGCAGAAGGAAACTATCGGATAAGAATTGGAATGATGAATCCTTTGCATTTAAAGAAATTCATTAAGGATTATGTAAAGCTTTTCATGGATGAAAGATTATTCAGGTTTGTGCATCTGCCTGTCCAGTCAGGTTCTGATAAAATACTGAAAGCAATGAAAAGAGGCTATTCAAGAAAACAATTCATTGATTTATGCCGTATCCTGCGAAAAGAAATTCCTGGTGTAACTATTTTCACGGACATAATTGCCGGCTTTCCGGGGGAAACAGAAAAAGACTTTCAGGATTCGGTTGATTTGCTTGAATTGGTTAAGCCTGATGTAATTAATATTTCGCGTTTCGGCGCCAGGCCAAATACCGAAGCCGCTTTAATGCCGAATCAATTGCCTGGCTCAGTTAAAAAAAAGCGCAGCAGGATTTTAACTGATTTATGCATAAAATTTTCCTTTAATGCAAACAAAAAGCTTGTCGGTTCAAAGCAATTGGTTTTGGTTTCAGAAAAAGGCAGAAAACACGGTTTTATGGGCAGGACAAGCAATTACCGGTCTTTTGCAGTTAAAAATGATTTAAGGGGAAAATTCATTGAATCTAGGGTAAAAAAGGCTTTTTCCTCTTATTTGACAGGAGAAATTGAAAAGGTTTTTTAGCTGTTTGCTTCAATTCTTTTTAGGGAAAATAAATTTATTTAAATTGCTTTGCGGCTTAAATTTTAAATAGAAAAAGTAATAATGAATATTAGTAAGGGATTTTAATCAAGGGGGGGATTTTGAATGTATTTTAAGGGTGCTTTAGAGGAATATAAAATAAATTTTCCCACGGCATTGGCTTTTGCCTTGCTGCTTGTTTTTGTGCTGCCTTTAAGCCAGTTTGAATCGGTTTTCATTTCTTCCGGATTAATAGGCTTTGAATATGGGTTAAGCCAGATTAATATTATTTCTGCTTTTATTGTGCTTCTTTTATTGGTTGTTTTCCTGTTTTTTTCCTCTGTTTTTGTTTCATTAATGGTTTTTGGGGTAAGAAAGGATTTAAGCAAACTCAAAGTTGATTATTATTTGAATCAGCAGTTAATAAAATTTTCATCAAAACTTTTCTTTTTTAATCTCATGTATTCTTTTTGCTTTCTTTTTTTGGGGATTATTTTTGCCTTGTTTAATGTTCCTTTAATTGTTTTTTTTCTGCTTTTGTTTCTGAGCTCAATTGCTTTGTTTTATTTTCCGCAGGCATTGGTTGTGGATGAAATCTCAATCAGAAGCAGCATTGCTTCGGCATTTGAATTTTTAATGAACAATAAAAAGGATTCATTGAAAATAATTTTTGTAGGCAGCCTTGTTTTTACTGTTCTTCCTGCACTGGAATTCCTTATTGATTTATTTTTTCCTGCAGTGGGAACCTATTTTATCCTGCTGATTTCATTTGTCTTGATTGTGCCGTTTATTGAATCATGGAAAACGGTTTTATTCCTGCAGAAATTTGGTTTAATAAAGCCTTCATTCAAGGACTTTCATGCAAAGGCTTATCCGAAGGATGAATACCGGCAGTTTGAATATCTCAAAAGGCTTCATTCTGAAAATATTCCTAAAAATCCGCCGGAATGATTTTTTTCTTTGAAAACATTTCCTGAAACTGCGGAAAGTTTTCTGCAGATGCTTTTTTCTGCCCTTCTTTTAGCTGGATTCTGAATTCGCGCACCACTGCCTCCAGAAATTTATTTTCCGCCTTTTTTGTAAAGCAATCCAGTGCAATTGATTTTTGTGAAACTGACTTCAATTCTTTTGAAACCAGTTTACTCAGTTCATTTATTCCGAGAATTTCGCCTGCCTGCTCTAAGCCCCATAAGCCAAGAATATTATTGAATTTATCCAGATTAAATTCATTCATTTCTTTTCTTTTTTCAAGAAGTTTTTTTTTCATTTCATTTGCTTCATTGAATGCATGAATTGATTCATTCAGAAGTTCAATGAAAAAAGTTTCTTTTTTTTCCGCTTCCAGAGCCAGAAAAGGAAGATTCAGTTCAGTGAAATTGATTACTCCTTTTCCTTCATCAGAGTAAATGAATTCAGTTACTGGAAAAAGCTCCTTTTCCGCGCAGTTCAGGTATAAATTGCCTTTATTTGACTTTAAAAGTTTTGCCTTAAATTCCGAATCGCTTCTTAGAATGCATTTAACTTTGGTTTTTTTTGCAGCATTATTCAATGCAATCCCGAATTCAATTGCTTTTTCCTTTGATTTTTTGCTGAATTCCCCTTCTTTTGGCTGGAGTAAATCAATTCCCATAACTGGATTAAATTCCTCTTCTGGATTCATTGCTTCAATTAATTTAACCGCGCTTTTTGCAAATATATCAATTTCTTTTTTTGAATTTTTTCTGTTGCTTCGGGCAAAAACAAAATTCAGTGAATTTATTGCAGGAAAAACGCTTGAATTCAATGCATTTTTTTTCAGTTCACTCATTGTATCTGAAAGCAATTCAAATAAATTATCTGCCTTTGTTTTCGGCGTGAAATTAATTCCAAAAACCTTTGAGGAAAAATCATGCGGAAAATGCATGAATATTTTTCCCTGAAACTGCTGTTTTCTGGTTTTTTCCGGAATTTCCGAAAGCCAGTTAAGCTCCCTGAAAACAAATTTTGTTGAAGTTTTTCCTTCCTGAATCCTTTTTTTTGCCTCAAACACAGGAAGGCCAAGCCTGGCATACTGGGAATGAATGCTTTCATGGCCGTATTCAAGCAGTTTAACATTGACCATTTCCCGGATAATTGCAGTGTTAAGGTAATTTATTTTTAAATCCTTTAATTTGTCTTCCACATCAGAACCTATTCGTTCCGCAATAGTCCGCGGAATATTTGTTTCCTTTAAAAGTGACTTAATTATGTTTCCCCTGTCAAATGCCTCAAGCCATTCATGTGATGTAAAAACCTGCAGTTTAGTGAATGAATCCATTACTTTTGCTGCTTCAGGATTTAATTCTTTTAATTCTTCCATTGCCTTTTTTCTCAGTTTTCTTTCGCTTTGCTCTGTTTCCTGAAGCGCCTTGATTATTTTTGCTGTTTCCCATTTTGTTGCACCTGCTTCAGAGCATTCCAGTGCAATTCTCTGGATTTTTTCATTCACTGGTTTTTCATTCGAACTCATTGAATAGATTCAGCTGTAAAATCCTTAATAATTTATTTGAATTGCATAGCAATTCAAAGCTTTAAATCACTTTCTTTAAATTCATTCAGGAATTAAATTTATTCATGCAAATTGCTTTTTTTTTAGGAAACCGAACTTTTTATATTACTTTATTTAGTTTAATTAAGTAATTTGGGGGTTGTGTTATGAGTGAAAAGATTTCGCTTGACAAAATTGACCATAAAATTTTAAGCAGGTTATTGGTTGACGGAAGGGCGTCATTTTCAACCATTGCAAAAGAAGTGAATTTAACTGATGTTGCAATTAAAAAGCGTTTTGAGAGATTAAAAAGAAAAAGCGTTATTTTAAGCATTTCTGCTGATTTAAGCCTGCGTTCATTGGGATATGAAAACCCGATTTATATTCAGATTCGAAGTGAATTAAATAAAACAAAGGATTTGATAAAACGCCTGGCTGAACTGGATTACATTATTGAATTATCGCAGGTTTTAGGTGAATACAATCTGTTAGCAAAACTTGTTGTTCCCAGCATTGATTCAGCAGAAAAATTCATCAATCATTTAGGGACAATTGACGGAATAATTGACATCAAAACCCAGATGGTTTTAAGCGAACTGAAAAAAACAAATGCATTGCCTGCATTTTCATTCCAGAAAAGGCTTTAAGTGCGCCCTTTCATTTAAATTCCTTTCCTATTAGAAATTTTTGGTTTAATAGAGGTTTCATTTTGAAGTTAATTATTTCAGAAAAAGCAATTGCCGGAAAAAGAATTGCCTCAATTCTGGCAGGAACAGATGTTCCTGTTTCAAATATTTCAAACGCACAGGCATTTGAATTTTCAAGGCAAGGAGAAGAATATGTTATTGTGCCTTTAAGGGGACATATTACTGATATTGATTTTCCGAAAAAATACTCTTACTGGATTGGAACTGATTTAAGAAAATTAACTTTTGCAGAAATTGAATATATTGGAAAAGAAATAGTAATTATTGCGGGTTTAAAGACAGCGGCAAAAAGATGCGATGAAGTAATTATTGCAACTGATTCTGACCGAGAAGGGGAATCAATCGGGGTTGAAGCATTAAATTATGTTCAGGAAGTAAATCCTGGAATAAAAGTCAAAAGAGCTTATTTTTCTGCAATAACAAAGCAGGACATTGAAGAGTCATTTTCTAAATTAACTACTGTAGACCATAACCTTGCTGATTCAGCCGATTCAAGAAGGGAAATTGACTTATTATGGGGCGCAGTTCTTACAAGGTTTATGTCAATTGTTTCAGGAAAACTCGGAAAAGAATTCCTTTCAATCGGAAGAGTCCAGACACCGGTTCTTGCAATAATTGTTGACCGCGAAAAAGAAAGAAAAAAATTCATTGAAGAGGATTACTTTGAATTAAGCGCACTGCTTTCAAAAAATGAAAAAAAATTCGAGGCAATGCATAAAAAAGGAAGGTTTTTTGACAAAAAAGAAGCAGAAAAAGCAAAAGAAAATGTTTCAGATGCAAAAAAAGCATTAGTAAAAAAAAATTTTAAAAAAGAAAAGAATACTTTCAAAACCAACCCCCTTCAATACAACCGCTTTTTTAAGGGCGGCAACAGTTTTAGGAATGACTGCAGGGGATGCAATGAGCCAGGCAGAATCCCTTTACCAGAAAGGATTTACCAGTTACCCGAGAACAGACAATACTGTTTACCCTAAATCGCTTGATTTAAGAAAAACAATGGATGAAATAGCAAAAGTTCCGGAATTCCTGAATGATGCAAAAAAAATTCTTTCGCAAAAAGAATTAACTCCTTCCCGAGGGGAAAAAGAAACAAAAGACCATCCCCCGATTTATCCTGTTGCCGCAGTTTCAAGAAACAAATTAACTGAAAAGGAATGGAAAGTATATGAATTAATCTGCAGAAGATTTATGGCAACGCTTGCATCTGATGCAGAAACAGAAAATTTGACTGTGGATTTATTAATCAACAAGGAGCAATTTGTTGCGCATGGCCAGACAATTTTAGTGCAGGGCTGGAAAGAATTCTATCCTTACTCTGTTTTAAAGGAAGTAATCCTTCCGCCATTAAATGAAGGCGATGAAGTAAAGGTTGAAAAAATAAATTTCCAGAAAAAGAAAACTCTTCCTCCTGCAAGATATTCCCAGGCGGCACTGATTAAATTAATGGAAGAAAAAGGCCTTGGAACAAAATCAACTAGGCATGTAATAATCCAGAAATTATATGCAAGAAATTACATTTCAGGATTAAAGGCATTGATTCCGAATGAAATCGCTTTCTCGGTTATTGATTCAATGGAAAAATATGAAGTTGATGCAGTCAAGCCGGAAATGAGCGCCGAGCTTGAAAAAGAAATGGACCTGATTGCGGCAGGAACAAAATCCAAACAGGAAGTTGTAGATGATTCAAGAAAATACCTGGAAAAAATCCTTAATGAATTGCTTGAACATAAAAACGAAATCGGCTCAATGCTGAGGGAAGCAAGCTATTCAGATTCAATATTGGGAAAATGCGACAAATGCGAAGGCAGTTTAAGAAAAATCAAAAGCAGAAACAACAAATGGTTTTTAGGCTGCACCAATTACCCAAAATGCACCAACACATATCCTTTGCCCCAAAAAGGAAAAATAATTCCCCTGCAAAAAGACTGTGAATTCTGCAAAAAACCAACAATTCAGGTAATTGGAAAAAGATACAAATTCCAAATGTGCATTGAACCAAACTGCGAATCAAAAAAAGACTGGAAAAAGAAAAGCGATTTTAAACAAAAGCAGGAAAAAGATTTGAAGGAAGAAAATGGAAAAGATTCAAAAGAGGGAAAAGAAAAAAGCACAAAAGAAAAAGCAGTTGCAAAAAAAGAACAGGTAAAAACACAGGCTGTTTGAAATTAAAAAATAAGATATTTAGAGAGGAAGAAAAATTCTGGTTATTTCAATTTTTACCAATACGCCTGGTGAGCTTAATTTTTCTTCCTCTTTTATGTTGTTTTTATTTTTTTGCTAAGGATTGGATCCCTCCGTTTGTTTTCATTTATATTACTTCATTCATCTTTATAAAGATTAATCAGTTTTTGCTATATAAAGAAACATATTTAAATTATTTTCAATGTATTTATTTTACATTTAAAGTGGTTTTTAATGTCTCAGGTAATGTCTATTGATGACGAGGTCAGATTAAGGGTTTTGCAGGCTCTTTTAAGCAAGGGTGGAGTTAATCCTAATCTTAAGCAGATAAAAAAAATAACTGGTTTGCATGCTGCAACAGTTAAGTCTTCAATTGAATTTCTTAAATCGCAGGGTGTTTTGGAGGGTTTTGGCCCTAAGCTTAATTTCCGTTCTTTGGGTTATCTTTTGGAGGTAAGGGTTTTGTTTCAGTTTGATATGTCTAAACAGGATTTGTTTAAGAAACTGCTTTTGGCTGTTGAGAAAGACAATCATCTTTTCCGTTTGACTTCTGTTATGGGTTCAGGGAACTGGAATTTGTATGCTTCTTTTTTGTATAAGGATGTTGAGTCTTTTCATAAGAATTTTTCAAGGAATTATGAGGAAAAAATTCCTGGTTTTTTTGATTTAATAAAGGACAAGCAGGTTTTTTATACTACTGAGCCGGTTTATAAAAATGCTTCGCGCACTGAGTCTGTCATTAAAATAATTAAAAATGAGAAAGGGTTTGAGTAATTGCAGGGGTTTTTGAATGGAAGTAAAAATTCGTTTTGATAAATCAGTTCAGGAAAATGCGGAGGAATATTTTTCGAAATCGAAGAAAGCCAGGCAGAAGCTTTTTGGCCTTGAGAAGGCAATGCCTTTATTGGAGAAAAAGCTTTCTGAAATTGAATTTAAGAAATCTAGGAAAAATGAGGTGAAGGTAAAGCGCCAGAGGAAGTGGTTTGAAAAATTTCATTGGACTTTTACTTCAAATCATTTTTTGGTTATTGCAGGAAAGGATGCAAAGTCAAATGAATTGGTTGTAAAAAAGCATATGGATAAGGATGATTTGTATTTTCATTCGGAAATTCATGGCGCTGCGCATACTGTTTTGAAAGCAGAGGGCAAAAAGCCGAATCTGCAGGATTTATTGGATGCCGCTGTTTTTGCCGCAGTTCATTCAAAGGCTTGGGGTGAAAGGCTTTCTTCTTTGGATGTTTATTCTGTTTCTCCTGAGCAGGTTTCAAAAAAGGCCCAGAGCGGGGAAGCATTGGGCACTGGGGCGTTTATGGTTTATGGAAAAAGAAATTGGTTCAAAAAAACCCCTTTGGATTTTGCTCTTGGCGTGACAGAAGAAAAAGAGCTTTTGGCTGGTTCAGTTAATGCAGTTAAATCCAATTGTGTTTTTTTTGTTAAATTAATTCAGGGAAAAAACAAGAAAGGGGACACTGCAAAAAAACTGCGTTTTGTTTTAAAGAAAAAATCAGGCACTGAATTTGATTTGGATGAACTGAATGCTTTGCTTCCTTCAGGCGGAGTTGAATTAATTGAATAATGAAATGGATTTGTTTGTCAGAAAGCAGCTTAAGGGAATTTCTTTGTTTGGATTGAATTATCAGAACAGGGTAAAAAAATTTGCTGAAAAATTTTCTGAAGGGACTGAATTTGACAGGGAAATTCTGGATTATTCCGTTTCATTGCATAATGTTTCTGCCAGAACACTGCTTCTTTATGGAAAGGAGTTTCATTCTGCTTCGGCTTCTGTTGCTGAAAGGTTTTTGAAGAATACGCAGCTGAAGCAGGAGAAAATTTCAGTTATTTGTGAATGCATAAGAAATGCAGGAGTTAATGGAATTCCTTCTTCTTTTGAAGGAAAAATCCTGCAGAATGCTGTTTTGGCCGAGTTTTTGGGAAAAACAGGGATTGCTTATTTTCTTTTTCTTGCAGGAATAAAAAGGCTTTCTTCTTTAAAATTAATGGATTCATTTAATGGATTCATGCAGGAAGTGAATTCAGTGCATTTGCTGGGTTCTTCTGAAGAAGAGATTAATAAAAGAAAGGAATTTTTTGAAAGTTTTTTTAATGGTTTGTTTGAAGAATTTGATTAAGTGATTAATGTGGGGGATATTTCTTTAAGGGTTCAGGAGCCTGACAGAGGGCATGTCGGAAGGAACATTATTACTTTGGACAAGAAAACAAAGCAATTATTGGGAGTTACTTCTGGAGATATTGTTGAAATTCAGGGAGAAAAAAAGACCGCTGCATTAATATGGCCTGCAAGGGAAGAGGATGAAAGCAGGGAAATAATTCGGATGGATAATTTAATCAGGAAAAACTGCGGAACAAATTTAGGCGAAAAAGTCACTGTGAGAAAAGTTGAAGTGAATGAGGCAAAAAAAGTTGTTCTGGCTCCAACGCAGGACATAAGGATTATTGCTTCTGGTTATGAACGGATTCTCAAAAAAAATTTTATCGGAAGGCCTTTAACCAAAGGCGATGATGTATGGATTTCTGTTTTTGGTTCAGGGTTTGTGTACACTGTTGTTGATACAAATCCAAGAGGCGCGGTAAAGGTAAGTGATTTCACTCAGTTTGTTTTAAAGGAAGAGGCTGCAGCCAGTGCTGACGGAAATATTCCAAAGATTGCCTATGAAGACATCGGCGGAATTGAGGAGCAGATAAAAAAATCCGTGAAATGATTGAGCTTCCAATGAGGCATCCTGAATTGTTTCAAAAATTAGGGATTTCTCCTCCTAAAGGCGTTTTATTGCATGGTCCGCCTGGGACAGGAAAAACTTTATTGGCTAAAGCCGTTGCCCATGAAACAAATGCTAATTTCATTCCGGTGAATTCAACTGAAATGCTTGGAAAATTTGTCGGAGAAGCAGAAGAAAGAATAAGAAAAGTATTCAAGGATGCAGAAGACAATTCTCCAAGTATTGTTTTCTTTGATGAAATTGATGCAATTGCCCCGAAAAGAGATGAAGTAATTGGTGAAGTGGAAAAAAGGGTTGTTACTCAGATTCTTTCTTCAATGGATGGATTGAAGGCAAGGGGAAATGTAATTGTTATTGCCGCAACAAATCGAGTTAATGCACTTGATGAAGCTTTAAGAAGGCCTGGAAGATTTGACCGAGAAATTGAGATAGGGGTTCCTGATGAAAAAGGAAGAAAGCAGATTCTTCAGATTCATTCAAGAGGAATGCCGTTGGATAATGATGTTGACTTGGACCAATTAGCAAGCATTACTTATGGTTTTGTTGGGGCAGATTTGGAACTGTTTGTTAAGGAAGCGGCAATGAAGGCATTGAGAAGATATCTGCCAAGAATTGATTTGGAAGATGAAAAAATTCCCGAAGAAGTATTGGAAGCATTAAAAGTAAAAAAAGAGGATTTTGAACAGGCATTGAAAGAAGTTTCTCCAAGTGCATTAAGGGAAGTATCAATTGAGGTTCCGA
>JBDRGO010000034.1:0-5677 GCA_043817715.1 Candidatus Iainarchaeum sp.
ACCACCATGACTGACAATTTAATTGCTGCTTCCGGATTAATGAGCCAGGAATTAGCAGGAAAGCAGCTTATGATGGATTCAGAGGACCAGGAACAGGCAAGAGGAATTACAATTAATGCAGCAAATATTTCAATTGTTTATGATTATAACGGAACAGATCATTTAGTAAATATTATTGACACTCCAGGGCATGTTGATTTCGGTGGAGATGTTATCCGTGCAATGCGTGCAGTTGATGGAGTAATTTTGGTTGTTGATGCAGTTGAAGGAGTAATGCCCCAGACAGAAACAGTTGTAAGGCAGGCATTACGCGAATATGTTAAACCGGTTTTATTCATCAATAAAGTTGACAGATTAATTAATGAATTACAGGTAACAAAAGAGGAAATGATGCAAAGGTTTGTAAAAACAATTGCTTCAGTGAATGAATTAATAAGGAAAAATGTTCCAAAAGAATTTGAAGCAACCTGGAAAGTTTCACCTGAAAACGGCTCGGTTGTTTTTGGCTCAGCATATAATAACTGGGCAATCAGCGTTCCGCAAATGCAGAAAACAGGAATAAAAATTCCTGATTTATATGATTACTGCAAGCAGGAAAAACAAAAAGAACTTGCAAAAAAATCCCCTTTATACACTGCAATGCTTGAAATGGTAATAACTCATTTGCCTAATCCAATGCAGGCACAAAAATACAGGATTCCGGTTATATGGGCCGGAGACAAAGAAAAGGAAAAAAAGATTTTTGAAGAAATGATTTCATGCGATGAAAAAGGCGATTTTTCAATGATGGTAACAGATGTTTCAGTTGACAAACATGCAGGAGACATTGCAACAGGAAGAGTTTATTCAGGAAAAATCCATAAAGGAATGAAAGTAAAGCTTCTTGGCGGAAAAAAAGAAGTAGTAATTCAAAAAGTCGGAATATTCATGGGGCCGGATTTTGTTGAGGCATCAGAAGTTCCTGCAGGAAACATTGTTGCATTAGTTGGCTTAAAGGAAGTTTATGCAGGAGAAACAATTTCAGAAAAAGAAATGCATGAATTTGAATCATTTTTAACCCAAACAGAGCCAGTAATAACAATTTCAGTTGAAGCAAAAAGCACAAAGGATTTGCCGAAATTAATTGAAGTAATCAGGCAATTAAGCAAAGAAGACCCGAACCTTATTGCTTCATTAAATCAGGAAACAGGAGAGCATCTGCTTTCAGGAATGGGAGAGCTTCATCTGGAAATAAACCAATACAGGATTGAAAAAGGGCACGGCATTGCAATCAATGTTTCTCCGCCGATTGTTGTTTACCATGAAAACATAATGAAAAAAGAATCCCCTGTAATCGAAGCAAAATCCCCAAACAAGCACAATAAACTCAAAATGAAAGTTGAAAAAGTTCCTGAAAATATTATGCAGGGATTAAGAGAGCAGAGAATTGACGGAAAAATAAAGTCCAAAGACAAGGAAATGATTGAAAAATTAAAGAAAGCAGGATTTGATTCAGATGATGCAAAAAGAATCTGGGCAATAAGGCATGAATCAGTTCTGCTTGATGCAACAAGAGGAATTCAGGCACTGCATGAAATCCGCGAATTGGTAATTCAGGGATTTATGGATGCAATGGATGAAGGCCCATTAGCAAAAGAAAAATGCTATGGAGTAATGATTGTATTAGAAGATGCAACACTTCATGAAGATGCAATTCACAGAGGCCCTGCACAGATACTGCCTGCAATCACAAGAGGATGTTATGCATGCATGCTTTCAGCAGATTCAGTATTATTTGAGCCAAAGCAAAGGCTGACAATAACTGTTGCTGAATCATTTATGGGAGCAGTATCAAAAGAATTAGGAAGCAGAAGAGCGCAGATTAATGAAATGAGAACAGAAGGAGACAGCGCAATAATAATAGCAAAAGCCCCAGTAAAAGAATTAATTGGCTTTTCACAATCAATCCGTTCAGCAACCCAGGGAAGGGCAATATGGACCGCGGAATATTGTGGTTATGAAATGCTTCCGCGCGAACTTCAAAGAGAAACCGTTAAACAGGTTAGAACAAGAAAAGGCATGGACCCGGAACCAAAATCCGCAGAATTTTTCATGGATTAAACCAAAAAAATATTGATTTTTTTCATTAAATTCTATACCTTTTTAAATGTTTCATTTAAGTATAATTTAGAGGGATTTAGCTCATTAACGTATTATACGATTAGTGGGAGTTTTTATTTAATTTACGTATTTGGAGGAGTTATTATGGCAAATAAATCACATTTAAATCTGGTTTTCATTGGTCACGTCGATCATGGAAAATCAACCACTGTTGGAAGAATTCTGTATGACACAGGAGCATTAAGCGAACAGGATTACAGAAAATTACAGGCAGAAGCAGAATCAAAAGGAAAAGGCACATTTGCTTTTGCTTATGTAATGGACAATCTAAAAGAAGAAAGAGAAAGAGGAGTAACAATTGATGTTTCCTACAAGAAATTTGAAGGAAAAAACAATTCATTCACAATTATTGACGCACCAGGACACAGGGATTTTGTTAAAAACATGATTACAGGAACCTCTCAGGCTGATGCAGCAGTATTAAGTGTTGCAGCAAAAGAAGGAATTCAGCCTCAGACAAAAGAACATGCATTCCTTGCACAGGTAATGGGAATAAAACAAATGATTGTTTCAGTAAACAAAATGGATGAAGTAAAATATGATGAAGCTACATTCAAAAAAGTCCATGATGAAGTCAAAAAATTATTAATGGGAATCGGATTCAAAGAAGAACAATTAACAATTGTTCCAATCAGTGCATGGGAAGGAGAAAATGTATTCAAGCCTCAAACTAAAATGACTTGGTATAAAGGCAAAACATTGGTTGCAACATTGGATGACTTAAAAGCGCCTCCTTTGCCAACAGACAAACCATTAAGACTGCCAATTCAGGATGTTTACACAATTAAAGGAGTCGGAGCAGTTCCAGTAGGCAGGGTTGAAACAGGAATTTTAAAGCCAAATGACAAAATTATTTTCATGCCTTCAGGAAAAGAAGGAGAAGTCAAATCAATTGAAGCACATCACGAACTGTTGCCTCAAGCAGGCCCAGGAGACAATGTCGGATTCAATGTAAGAGGATTAACAAAACAGGATGTAAAAAGAGGAGATGTTGCAGGACATCCAAAAGACCCTCCAACAGTTGCAAAAGAATTCACTGCACAAATTGTTGTATTGAATCATCCGACAGCAATACCTGTAAATTACACGCCAGTATTCCATCTTCATACAGCACAATTAAGCTGTGTATTCACTGAACTTCAGAAATCACTTGACCCAAAAACAGGGCAGGTAAAAGAAGAAAATCCAAAGTTCTTGAAAACAGGGGATGCAGCAATAATTAAAGTAACACCAACAAGGCCAATCTGCTGCGAGGAATACAAAAAATTCCCTCAATTGGGAAGATTCGCAGTCAGAGACATGGGGCAGACAGTGGCTGCAGGAATAATTCAAACAGTTACGCCAAAGTAACTGTTTTCTTTAATTTTTTTACAGGGATGAAATGGCCACACAAAAAGCAAGAATCAAGTTAACCAGTCCGGATTACAAGAAAATAGAAGAAATTGCATCGCAAATAATTGAAGTGGCTGACAGAACCGGCGTAAAGCATTCAGGAAAAATTCCACTGCCGACAAAAAAAATGGTTGTTCCAACAAGAAAAAGCCCTTGTGGCGGCGGAACAGAAACATATGAAAAATGGGAAATGCGCGTACACAAAAGATTAATTGATGTAGAAGCAGATGAACGAACTTTAAGAATGGTAATGAGAGTAGAAATTCCTGAAAATGTACATGTAGAAATTGAATTAAAAGACAAATAATTACACCACTAATTCTAAAATAATTATCACTAATTCTAAACACTTAAATTAAAAAACAATTAATCACTTAACTTAATCAATGAAAAGAAAAAAAAATCCATTAAAGAGCAAAATTCCTTCTGCTAATATTCACCGGCTTCATGAAATCCCGGAAGAATTAACAAGAATAATTCTTAAAAGAATTGATGAATATTCGGAAAGCCTGCCTCTGGATGAATACCATAAAGCAATAGTAAAAGAAAAACACATTTATTTTGAATGGGAAAAAGCAGGAACAAAATATTTTGCTGAACTGGTTCCGGCTAAAGGCGGTTTTTTATTTGCAAAAGGATACCAAGACAGAAATGGAAAAATACAACTTGATGAAGTAGAAGCAATTAACCAAAAAACAAGGGTGAAAAAAAAATGAAAGGAAACAGAAGAATGGGAAAAAACCCAAAAGACCCAAAAAAAAGAGAAAAAGAAGAAAGAAAAAGAAGAAAACGCATAAATGAAAAAACAAGAAACCAAAAAGAACAGGAAAAAGACCGCCAAAGAAAAATTTTTAAAAGCCTTGACATATTACTGGCAAAAACTGAAAAAATAGTAAAAGAGAAATCAGCAAACAATCAGATAAGAATTTCTGAAAAACTTGGAAGAAAATTCCGTGAAAAAATTCTCAAAGAATTTATTCCAAAAAAACAAGGGCAGAAATATTTTGAAAAAACAGGAAAAAATTATTTATTAATCGGCTGGATACAGGAAGGAAATCCCCGTATTGCATTGCTTCAGCCAATGCATAACGGATTTTTATTGACTAAAACACATCAAGAAGAAGGCAAAATAAAAATTGATTATGCAGAAGCAATTGAAGAAAACACAAAAAAATAAAGGAAAACAAATGCTATAAATTAAAAACAAATCCATTCACTTTATTTTCATGCATGAATTATTCGAGCACACCGCTGATGTGGGCATAAGGGGAAAAGGAAAAACAATGAAAGAAGCATTCAGTGAATGCGGGAATGCAATGCTTTCAGTAATGTATGAATTAAAAAAAGTAAACCCAAAAGAAAAAGTATACATAACCATAAAGGCAGATTCCTTGGAAAACCTCTTAATTAATTACTTAAATGAAGTCCTTGCACAAAAGGATTTGAAAGAAATGGCTTTCCAAAGAATTTTGGTAAAAAGAATTGAGGAAAAAAACAAAACCAGAACAAAAATAATTAAAGAAAAACAAAAAGAGTTTTTCCTTAAAGCAGAATGTTTTGGCGAAAAACTGGATTTGGTTAAGCATTCCCCTAAAACCGAGGTTAAGGCAGCAACTTATTCTGGATTGAAAATTGAGAAAAAAGAAAATGAATTTATGGTTCAATGCATTGCGGATGTGTGAAACAAGTTAACTTTAAAAACACTTAGCTATCTATTGATATCTATGGCTACTAAACAGATTAATTTGAAAATGCCTTCAAATCTTTATTCTAATGCTGAATCCTTTGCTGAAACTTATGGATACAGAAATGTACAGGATTTAACTTTGGATTCTTTGAGGGAAAAAATTTTTGAAAAAGGCGAATATGATGAATCTTTTACTGAAAAAGAAATTGAATTAATTGATGCCTTGATTGAAAAAACAATTAAGAAAAAAGATTTCGCCAAAAAAGAAGATGTAATGAAGGCATTAGAATGAGCTTTAACATTGAATTTTCTAATACCTTCTTAAAACAAATTCTAAAATTAGATGAGAAAAGCAAAAAACGAATAAAAGAGAAAATTTCTTTAATTGAAGAAAATCCATTCAGATTTAAAAAAATTCACACTAAAAATTTTAAAAAA
>JBDRGO010000035.1:0-3236 GCA_043817715.1 Candidatus Iainarchaeum sp.
GAAAAAATGCCTGAAGAACTATCAAATGAAGTGCTGGAAATTCTGGCCTGCACTAAATGCGGTTCAAATTTAGATTATAATAAAGCTCAATCGAAACTTGTCTGCATTAAATGCAGTAAAGAATTCAGAATAGAAAACGGAATTCCAAACATGGTGAGCGGTTAAATGCAGATTTATTCTTCTTTTATTTCATTTGAATCAAAAAAAGAAAATCATTTAATTGATTTGACCGAAAAAGTGGAAAAAGAATTAAAGCAAAGCAAACTAAAAGAAGGAATAGTTTTCTTGTTTGCTGTTGGTTCAACCTGTGCTTTAACTACAATTGAATTTGAGCCTGGCCTGCAAAAAGATTTTCCGGAGTTTTTGGATAAAATTATTCCTCGAGGAAAATACCATCATGATTTAACTTGGCATGACGGCAACGGGCATTCGCATGTTCGTGCTTCACTTTTAAAGCCGGATTTATTTATTCCTTTTTCTAAAGGAAAGTTATTGACTGGAACCTGGCAGCAGATTGCTTTTATTGAATTAGACAACAAACCCCGCACCAGAAAAGTCGAAATCAAAATTTTGGGTGAATAGCTTTTTAAGCATTGCTTTGCATTACATTGTATTGCATGAAAAATATTTGTTTAAGGCTGGATAAATCTCTTTCAAAGCAGATTGAAAAGGATATGAAGGAATTCAAGTATTCAACTAAAACTGAATTTGTCAGGGAAGCAATCAGAGCCAAATTAAAACAATTAGATGAAGAAAGGAAAAGAAATGAAGGCTGGAAGGCTTTGGTTGCTGCAAGAGGGATTTTCAAGGGAAAAGGAAAAGCAAAAACTGATGAAGAATGGCTTAAATGGCGTGCTGAAAACAGTGAAAAGGCTATGAAAGATCTGGCAAAAGAATATGGCTGGAAACTCTAAAAAACCTCTTCAGGCAGACAACCCATAACAATTCCAATCTCATTAAAATGCTTGTCTCTTGCAATAAGAATGGCTTTGTTGTCTCTTGAAATAATTGAATGTAAAACATCATAAAAAGGGAATTTTTTATTGCTGTTGACCCAAAAGTTAAATGCTTCTTCAGCCTGCTTTTTTGAATAGTCAACCTCTATTATCGTGCTCTTGAAACTTGAAAAAACCTGATTCATTTTCTCTAAAGAATAGTAATCCAGTAATTCTTTTTTCACAGCACTTGAAACAATCACAAAATATTTCTTTTTTTCACATTTCTTCAGGAACTGAAAAGCGAATTCCCCTAAAGGCCTTAAATTGTCTTTTCTGTCTTCAAAGTAATCTCTCCAAATTGAAGTATCCAAATAAAATTTCTTCATAAAGAAAGCGAAATTTAACTGAATAAAAAACCTGAGTTTCGTTAATTGACTTAAATTACAAGCAACTTTTAATTAATCCTTTAAAACAAGGACTGGGATTTAATGGACGAGAAGTAAATTCCGGATGATATTGGGTTCCAAAAAAGAATTTGTGTTTAGGCAATTCTAAGATCTGCATTATATCCACTTTTGGCGCTTTGCCTGAAAACACCATTCCCTTTGATTCAAATTCTTTAATGAATTCTGGATTGCATTCATACCTGTGCCTGAATCTTTCCCTGATTTTTGTTTTTCCATATAATTCAAATGCTTTAGTATTCTTCTTTACATCAATATCAAATCCGCCTAACCTGTTATTTCCTCCCAGCCCTTCAATTTTTCTTTGCTCTGGCAATAAGCATACAACCGGAAACTCTGTTTTAGAGTCAATTTCACTTGTGCCAGCATTTCTTTTTCCCAATACATTTCTTGCAAATTCAATTAAAGCCATCTGCAGTCCATAACAGATTCCAAGGAAAGGAATATTTTTTTCCCTGCAGTATTTAATGCATTCAACTTTTCCTTCTGCTCCTCTTTTGCCGTATCCCCCTGGAACAATTAATCCATTAATTCCTTTCATTACTTCTGAAACTTTTTTCTTTTTTGTTTCAATTTCTGTTGCTTCAATCCATTTAACTGTAATTTTAACATTGAATTCTGCTTCACAATGCTCTAGTGCCTTGATTATGCTTATGTATGAATCCTTTAAGCCGGTGTATTTTCCTGCAATTCCGATAATGATTTTTTTCTTTGGGTTTATTACAGTCATTTTTTCAGTCCATTTCTCTAAACTCTTATTATTAACTAATTTTTTTTCATCTATTTTTAATGTTTCAAAAACTGCTTTATCCAACCCTTTTTCTTTCAGCATCAAAGGAATTGCATAAAAATTATCTGAGTCATGCAATCCAATTACCCTGTTTAATGGAACATTTGAAAACACGCTGATTTTTTCCCTTATAGTGTCATGAACCGGATTCTCGCTTCTGCAGATTACTATATCCGGCATCAAGCCCATTTCAATCATTTTCTTTATTCCTAATTGAGCTGCCTTGCTTTTCTGCTCTCCCAAAGTTTTTGGCTCAAAAATATAAGTCAGATTAATAAAACAGACATTTTCTTCTCCTTCTTCATATCTTAACTGTCTTGCAGCCTCCAGTAAATACATGTTTTCATAGTCTCCAACTGTCCCTCCAATTTCAATTAAAACTACATCTGCTTTTGAATCAATTGCTAACTTTCTAAAATATTTTTTTGTTTCTCCTGTTACATGAGGAATAAACTGTACATCTCTTCCAAGGTATTTTCCTGCTCTTTCCTTCTCTAAAATTTCAGTCAGGATTTTTCCTGTAGTCAAATAATTTTCTTTTGTCAAATTCCCGTCAATAAATCTTTCATAAGAGCCTAAATCCATGTCTGTTTCTGTTCCGTCATCCAAAACAAATACTTCTCCATGACGAAAAGGATTTAATGTTCCTGCATCAACATTATAGTATGCTTCTGCTTTCATCGGAGAAACTTTTAAGCCTCTTTCTTCCAGTAATTTTGCAATAGAGCTTGTTACTGTTCCTTTCCCTATTCCGCTTATCACTGAACCAGTAATAAAAACATATTTGTATTTTCCTTTTTCATATCCTTCCGGCATTAAAGTAAAAAACTCTGAGTCAACAGACTTTTTTCCCAGTTCGCTTAACTGTTTTTCCCCCATTTTCTTTCCCCCAATTTTAACCTAAATATTAAATGAACTAAGATATTTAAACATGACTACACACAGTTGATTTAGGTAAAACTTTTCACCCTAATTTTTTCTGTTTTTTATGGTGAGTAGTCTATCGCAATCATGTAATCTGTTATTCTGTTGTTTTCATTTGGA